>JANXRT010000105.1 GCA_025356735.1 Acetobacteraceae bacterium
ACATCGGCCTTGTTCTGGTGGTCGGCGACCAGCACCTCGATCGGCCGCCCGAGTACCTTGCCGCCAAAATCGGCCACCGCCATGCGCGCCGCCAGCTCGCTGCCGGGCCCGGTGACATCGGCATAGACGCCGCCCATGTCGAGGATCAGGCCAAGCTTCACCGGTTCGGTCGATGCCGGCTGGGCTTCGGCCGCTGAAATGGCGGCGAGCACCAAGCCAGCAGCAAAGACAAAGCGGTTGCATCTCATCGGCGTGGACCTCCCAAAGGCGTACGGTTTTGCGTTGCAGCGGTATCGACGCGACGCCTGCAACGCAAGGCCGGGCTCTGAGCGGCGGCGATGCTGGATTGTAACAGCCGATGACCACGGTTTAATCGCTGGCCGTGATGAACCGTCATCCGGCCCGCCTTATTTCTGTCTTCGTTCCAGGCGCCGATCCGGCACCCTCATCTAAAACGGAGATCCCATGTCCAAGCTTCTCGGCAACCAACCCCGGCTTGTCGCGGCCCTTCTGGCCGGCACCATCCTTAGCGGCTCAGCGCTGCTGTCGGCGCACGCGGCAGACATAGCCGGTGCCGTCAATCCGCCGGCCGCCGCCGCGCACATGCCCGATTTCGCCGATCTCGTCGCCCAGGTGAAGCCGGCGGTGGTGTCGATCACCGTCAAGATCGACGCGCCCGCCGAGGATGGCGATCCGCGCATGGGCATGATGCCTGGCATGACCCCCGATCCGCACGGGCACCGCCGCCACGGCGAGGCGCGCGGCTCGGGCTTCCTGACCGACGCAACTGGCACCGTGGTGACCAACAACCACGTCGTCAAGGACGCCAAAAGCGTCACCGTGACGCTGGACGATGGCACCGAATACACGGCGAAGGTGATCGGCCGCGACGCCCGGACCGACCTCGCGGTGCTGAAGGTGCAGTCCGCCGACCGCAAGTTCCCGTTCATCCAGCTCGGCGACTCGGCTGCTGTGCGGCCGGGCGAGTGGGTGGTCGCGATGGGCAACCCGTTCGGCCTCGGCGGCACCGTCACCGCCGGCATCGTCTCGGCCAAGGGCCGCGACATCGGCTCGGGCCCCTACGACCAGTTCATCCAGATCGACGCGCCGATCAACCAGGGCAACTCGGGCGGCCCGCTGTTCACCCAGGATGGCCGCGTTGTCGGCGTCAACAGCGCGATCCTGTCGCCCTCTGGCGGGTCGATTGGAATCGGCTTCGCCATTCCCGCCAACGTGGTGAAATCGGTTATTTCCGAACTTGAGGCGACCGGCCACGTGACGCGGGGCTTCGCCGGGTTGGAGACCCAGCCGATCGGCCCCGGCATGGCGAAGGCGCTGCGCCTCAACGCCGCCGACGGCGCGCTGGTCGCCGGCGTGCAGCCGGAAGGCCCGGCGGCGAAGGCCGGGGTCGAGCCCGGCGACGTCATCCGCGCGGTCGACGGCCACGCGATCAAGACGCCGCGTGACCTCGCGATGAGCATCGGCGCGGCCAAGCCGGGCGAGACGGTCAAGCTGGACATGATCCGCGACGGCGTCGACCGCACCGTCAAGCTGGCGCTGATCGAGCTGCCGAACGAGCGTCAGACCGCCGACGCCGCTGACACGGCTGACAACAAGGGCAAGATCGGCATCGCCCTGGCCCCGCTGTCGCCTGAGTTGCGCGATCGCCTAGACCTGCCGAAAGGCACCAAGGGCGCCGTGATCGCGGGGGTCGAGCCAGGATCGCCGGCGGCGGAAGCCGGCATCCGCGAGGGCGACCTGGTGGTCGGCGTCGGCTCCCAGCCGGTTGCCACCCCAGAGGAGGCGGTGAAGGCCATTCGCAGCAACGGCCGGGCCAAGACGCTGGCGCTGCGGATCCTGCGTGAGGGCCGCCCGGCGTTCATCGCCATCGATCCGGCCCCGACCGACAAAGGCTGAGCAGGCTCACGCATGGCCGGCAGGAACCATTCCGTCCTTGCCGGCCACCCGCACGACGGCGGCCAGCAGCCTTAGCGCGTCCGGCCCGCCACGGTCGGCCAGCCCGCCAGTTTCCATTTCGATCGCAAGTGTCTCGGCCTGGCCGGCAATGGTTTCGCCGGCCAGGCATAAGGCCTCGCGCGACAGGGTGAGCTGAAGCTCATCGGATAGCAGGGTCCAGTCGGAGAGCATGAGGGCTCGTCCTGTCTCTGGCCGTTTTGGCGTTGAGGGCCGCGTCATGCGGGACACCGGCAAGGTGACGCGGAATGGTTAATGTTGGGTTGGCAGGAAGCATGAGGCTCTGCTCCAAACCTCACCCCGGAGCGCATCCCTTAAGTAGAGGGGTTCAAAGGGGCGACGGCCCCTTTGCGGGTTTGGGCAGAGCCCAAGCTTTCTTGCCTACGGCGTTCAAAGCAACTGCCCGCCATCGACCACGATCGCCTGGCCGGTGATCCATGATGCCATCGGCGA
>JANXRT010000110.1 GCA_025356735.1 Acetobacteraceae bacterium
CCGGACACGGTCGGTGGCCGGCGCATCGCCGCCGGCACCGTGATCAGCATCTCGCCCTGGGTGCTGCACCGCCACCGCCGGTTCTGGCACGACCCGGATGCCTTCGATCCCGCCCGGTTCCTGCCCGGCGCCACCCCTCCCGAACGGTATGCCTACATGCCGTTCGGCGCCGGGCCGCGAATCTGCGTCGGCGCACAGTTCGCGCTGACCGAGGCGGTGATCGTGCTGGCGCGACTGCTGCGCGGCTTCCGGCTTGAATTCTTTGGCGCCGGCGCCGTCGTCCCGCGTGGCTTCGTCACCACCCAGCCCGATCGCCCCGTGCGCTTCATGCTCACCCGCCGGCAATAACCTCACCCAACCAGGCTGTTTTACCGGCTTCCGGTGAGCTGGATTACATTTTCACCCGCCATTCGCAGTGCAGGTTCCGGTCTCCACGAATTTCGGAGACTGACGATGCGAGTGGAAAGCAACGCCTCCGCCGCGCTGTCCTTGTTCATGCAACAGCGGCAGAAACCCAGCCTGTGGCTGGCTGCGCTGACCTTCGCGACGCTGACGGCGTATGTCACGTCGCTGGCGAAACTCGGCATCACCGGACCGGCGCTGGCGACCGTCGCCGCGGTTGGCCTAGCCGCGTTTCTTTCGGGCATCGCGGGCTTCGCCTTTTCCGCGATCTGCGGCGCCATGCTGTTCCAGTTTCGCCACGACACGGTCGGCGCGGTCCAGATCATGCTGATCTGCAGCATCGCCAACCAGTCGTTGAGCGTCTGGGCGCTGCGCCGCGACATCCTGCCGAGCGCCGTCGCGCCCTTCCTGGCCGGTGGCCTGATCGGCGTGCCGACCGGCGTCTGGCTGCTGCTGCATCTCGACGGCGGCACCTATGCCCGGGCACTCGGCGCCATCCTGTTCGCCTATGGCAGCTACATGCTGCTGCGCTCGCCGATCGTGCTGCGCCGCTCCCCCATTATGGGAGACCTCGTGGCCGGCTTCCTCGGTGGCGTGACCGGCGGGTTCGCCGCGACCCCCGGCGCCGTGGTCTCGATCTGGTGCGGCATGAAAGACTGGGACAAGGTCCGCCAGCGCGCCGTGTTCCAGCCGTTCATCCTGCTGATGCAGTTCGTGGCCCTGGCCTCGATCGCCGCGCTGCACCGTCACGGCGCGTCGGGCGCTGAAATTCCCCGCATCGCCTGGGCCTGCGTGCCGGCAGGGCTGGTCGGCACCTGGTGGGGCCTGGCCTGGTTCCGCCGCCTGACCGACCGGCAGTTCGCCGTCGCCATCAACCTGCTGCTGATCATGTCGGGCGTCGGTCTGGTGCTGTAGCGCCGGCTTGCCTTCGCCGTGCCACCATGAAATCCTCCGGCTAAAATCAGGAGGAACCGATGGACGTAGGCATCCAGATGGTATTCGCCAGCTACGGCTGGACAGATGTCACCGACGAGCAGGTCTGGAACGAGGAAATCCACTTGGCGAAGCTGGCCGACGAGCTTGGATTTTCCGCCATATGGGCGGTCGAGCATCATTTCAACGATTACTCTTTCTGTCCCGACAACCTTCAGCTGATGGCCTACCTGGCGGCGGTCTGCCCGAACATCGACCTCGGCACGGCCGCCGTCATCCTGCCGTGGAACAACCCGCTGCGGGTCGCCGAAAAGGCCATCGTGCTCGACATGCTGAGCGGCGGGCGGTTGCGTTTCGGCATCGGCCGCGGCCTGGCGCGGCGTGAGTTCGCCGCCTTCAACCAGACCATGGATCAGTCCCGCGAACGCTTCGACGAATCCTCGAAGATGATCCTCGACGCGCTGCGCACCGGCTGGATGGAAAGCGACGGCAAGTACTACAAGCAGCAACGCATCGAACTGCGCCCGCGCCCGAAATACAGCTTCGATGGCCGCATCTACGCGGTGGCATCAAGCGATGATTCGCTGGAGGCTGCGGCCGGGATCGGGGCCCGCATGGTGATGTTCGCCGACCGGCCGTGGCCGCTGCGGATGGACGCCATCCAGCGTTATCGAAATCTGTTTGAACAGCATAACGGAACCGTGGCGCTGCCGATGCTGATCGCTGATTTCTGCCTGTGCGCGCCGCATTCGGACGATCTGGAGGCTATCGCGCGCAAGCACATGGGCTCGTTCGTGCAGAGCAACATCGAGCATTACGAGCTGATGAGCGACCATTTCTCGACCACCAAGGGCTACAACGCCTATGCCCAGAAGTCCGAGATCGCGAGGAAGACCGGCGTTTCGGGCATGGTCGACGGCTTCATGAAGGCCGCCGTCTGGGGCACCCCCGAGCGCATCCTGCGCGAGCTCGAAACCCGCCGCGAGGTCATCGGCGATTTCGAGCTCTCGACCTCGTTCCGCTTCGGCGGCATCCCGATCGAATTGGCCGAAGCCTCGATGCGGCTGTTCGCGCGCGAGGTCCTGCCGGTGCTGAAAAGTTGGCAGACGCCGAAAATCCCCGCTTTGGCGCTGGCTCACGCAGCCGAATAGGAACCGTCATGAGCGACGCCGCGACTCTCCACGCCCAGCAGGTTGCCTACTGGAACGGACCCGGCGTGGCCCGGTGGATCACGCATCAGGCCCGCATGGATGCCGGCCTGATGCCGGTGGCCGAGGCCGCGATGGCTCTCGCCGCGGTCCAGCCGGGCGAGACGGTACTGGATATCGGCTGCGGCAGCGGCGCCACCTCGATCGCGCTGGCAGGCTTGGTTGGTGGGTCCGGGCACGTCACCGGGCTTGACGTGTCGGCGCCGATGATCGAACTCGCCCGGACACGTGGCGCCGGCATCGCCAATCTCGACTGGCGACAGGCCGACGCCGCTGCCGAGGAGTTCCCGCCCGGCTCGGCCGACCTGCTTTTCTCCCGCTTCGGCGTGATGTTCTTCGGCGATCCGGTGGGCGCATTCACCAACCTGCGCCGCGCGTTGCGGCCCGGTGGCCGGCTGGTGTTCGCCTGCTGGCGACCGTTCAACGAGAACCCCTGGATGATGCTGCCGTTGCAGGCAGTCCAGACCCTGGTGTCGCCATTGCCGCGTCCGGGGCCGGAGGAACCCGGCCCGTTCGCCTTCGGTGATCCCGAACGCGTCACCCGCATCCTGACGGCTGCCGGGTTCGCCACGCCGACATTCACCCGGTTCGACATGGCGATGCAGCTCGGCGCCAACCTCGACGAGGCGGCGGAGCAGGCCGCCGCCTTCGGTGCCGCCGGCCGCGCGCTGCAGGACCAGCCGGATGCCATCCAGCACGCCGCGCGGGCGGCTATCCGCGCCGCGTTGGCGCCCCATGCCAAGGCTGGCCATGTGGCGCTTCCCGGCGCGGTCTGGCTGGTCGAGGCCCTTTCCGCATAGTCAGCCGAACAGCTTGGCCGCGATCTCCGCCACGTGCCTGCCCTGGAATCGCGCGCCGGCCAGTTCGTTCTCGGTCGGCTGCCGTGAGCCGTCGCCGGCGGCGATGGTGGTCGCGCCATACGGGCTGCCGCCGGTGACCTCGTCCAGCTTCAGCTGGCCCTGGAAGCTGTAGGGCAGTCCGGCGATCACCATGCCCAGATGCAGAAGATTCGTGATGACGGAAAACAGCGTCGTTTCCTGGCCGCCGTGCTGGCTGGCGGTCGAGCAGAAAACGGAACCGACCTTGCCGTTCAACGCGCCGCTTTGCCACAACCCGCCGGTCTGATCGAGGAAGCTCGCCATCTGCGACGACATCCGGCCGTAGCGTGTCGGCGTGCCGACGAGGATCGCGTCATAGCTTGGAAGCTCGGCGACGGTCGCGACCGGTGCCGCCTGGTCAAGCTTGAAGTGGCCGGAGCGCGCGACCTCGGCGGGCGCCGTTTCGGGCGCGCGCCGAATATCCACCGTGGCGCCGGCCTCCCGCGCGCCGGCGGCGACCGCCTCGGCCATTTTCTCGACATGACCATACGTCGAGTAGTAGAGCACCAGAACCTTCGCCATTCGGATTTCCTTCACAAAGCACCCGCTCGGTTGGGGAAGCGCCCATGGGCCGGAAGGTTTCCGCTAATCCACCATCGCGGCGTGCATGTAGGCGGCACCATCGGCGATCGCCTGCTTCCCGGCCGCGAGCATTGGATGAAACACGTGCCAGACGTGGACCATCTCCGGCCACACCTCCAGCCGCACCGGAACATCGACCGCTCCGGCCCGCCCGGCCAGCTGCGTCGCGTCGTCAAGCAGCGTCTCGGCGGCGCCAACCTGGATCAACAGCGGCGCGATGCCGCGCAGGTCGGCATAGATCGGCGAGGCGAGGGGCGAGCGCGGGTCGGCGCCATTCAGATACATCGCCGCAATCTCCAGAATCGCCGTCCTGCTGACGATCGGGTCCAGCCCGGCCTGGCTGACGAAACTGCCGCCCAAGGCCTCCATGTCCACCCACGGCGAGATCACCCAGCCGCACGCCGGCTGCGGCAACCCGGCATCGCGGATGGCGACCAGTGCTGCCACCACCAGCCCGCCGCCGGCGCTGTCGCCGGCCAGCGCGATCCGCGCCGCCGGAATGCCGCTATCCAGCAGGAAACGATACGCGGCCAGGCTATCCTCGATGGGCGCCGGAAACGGATGCTCGGGCGCCAGCCGGTAATCCAGCGCCAAGGTGCGGACCCCCGCCTGCCGGCCGATCTCCGCCACCAGGTGCCGATGGCTCAGGATCGAGCCGAAGACGTAGCCACCGCCATGCACGTACAGCACCACGCGCCCGACATCGGCGCCCGGCGAGACCGTCCATTCCGCCGGCACGCCGCCGGCGCTGACCGCCTCGACCGTTATCGCCGGATCGAGCGGAAACGTTTTTGCGTTTGCATCCATGTTGCGGCGTCGGCCGGCAAGATCGTCCGCCGCAGGCCGCGAGGCCAGCAACGCCCGCAGCTTCTGAATTTCCATGTTCGGCATATCTATTTTCTTCTATCAACAAATAACGCTGGCAAGAATTAAGGCTGGCGCCCCTGGACCTTGCCGCGGCAGAGCCTTTGAAATCCATTACTACGGCATCACCATTTCAGGGTAGCTCCTTCCGGCAAGCGCCGCCTCGATCTGTCCGGCAAGATGGGCCCGGCGGAACGGCTTTCGCACCAGCCGGCCGAGCAGCGCCTCGCCGGTGATGCCTTCGGGGTCGGCGTAACCTGAGATGAACAGTATCGGAAGCGCCGGATGCAGCAGCTTGGCATGTCTTGCCAGCGCCGGCCCGCTCATCCCGGGCATCACCACATCGGTCAGTAGCACGTCGATCTTCGGGTCCTGCGCCAGCATCTTCAACGCCTGCGGTCCGCCCCCGGCGCTGCGGACGGCATAGCCGAGTTCGGCCAGCACGTCGGAAGTGGTGGCACGCACGGCGTCGTCGTCATCGACCACCAGCACGCAGGCGCGGTGGGTCGTGGGGTCGGCCGTCGCCGGCGCATCGGCTTCCATGGGTGCCTCCGCCGCGCGCGGCAGGTGAACCCGCACCACCGTGCCGAGGCCCGGCGTGCTGTCGATGGTGACGCCGCCGCCCGACTGGCGCGCCGTGCCGAACACCTGCGACAGGCCGAGGCCGGAGCCGGCGCCGGGCGCCCGGGTGGTGAAGAACGGCTCGAACGCGCGGGCCAGCACCTCGGTCGTCATGCCCTCGCCGGTATCCCGCACTTCGATGGTGACATGGTCGCCGGCAGGGGGATCGCCCGGCCGCTCGGGCGCGCCCTGGCGGGTGTTCGACGTGGTGATCGTCAGCACGCCGCCGGCGGGCATCGCGTCGCGGGCGTTGATCGCAAGGTTGAGCACCACCAGCTCCAGCTGCGCCGGATCGATCATCGCCGGCCACAGCGCCGGTGCGAGCGTATGGCGCACGGTCATCCTGCTGCCCAATGCGCTGCCCAGCAGGTCTTCCATGCCGAGGATCATGGCGTTGAGATCGACCGGGCGCGGCGCCAGGGATTGCCGCCGCGCGAAGGCCAGCAGCTGGCCGGTAAGCGTGGCGCCGCGCTCGGCCGCGGCCGTCATCGCCGACAGCCGCTCCTCGGCGCGCGGATCGGGCTGGTCGACGCCGCGCATCAGATCGAGGTTGCCGAGCAGCACGGTAAGCAGGTTGTTGAACTCGTGGGCGACCCCACCGGTCAGCTGGCCAACCGCTTCCATGCGTTGTGCCTGGCGCAGCGCCAGGCTGGCGCGCTCGCGCTCGGCCATCTGCTGGACCAGCTGGCGGTTGGCCGAGACCGCCTCCTCCTTGGTGCGCGAGTACTCGATCAGCAGCTGCTCGATCTGGCCGGACCGGCGCGCCAGCACGACCAGCAGGCTGCCGATCATCACGCTGGCAAGGCCGGCGGCAAGCGCGAAGGTCACCGTCTCGCGCCACCAGTCCACCAGCGCCTCGTTGACATCGACCGAGACGTTGACCGCCAGCGGAAATGCCTTGAGCGCGCGGATCGCCACCATGCGCAGCGATCCGTCGACCGGGCTGGTCATGAAAACGCTGCCGGCGAGGCGGTTGGCCAGAACCTCGGTGAACGGCGGCAACTTGGCGAAGCTGGTGCCGACGGCGGATTCGACGTGCGGATAGCGCGCCAGCACGGTGCCGTCGCGATGGTGCAGGACGATCGCGCCCTTGGCGTCAAGCTCCACGGCGCGGAAGAAATCCTCGAAATAGGCCAGATTGAGAAAAGCGATGGCGATCCCCTCGAAGGTTCCCGCAGGCCCCGAGATGCGCTTGGTCAGCAACGTCGTCCACTTGCCGTCGGCCAGCCGCACCGGCTCGCTGATGCGCAGGCTGTCGGCGGGGCTGGCGGCGTGCACCGCCAGCGCCCGGCCGACGACGTCGGAGGGTTCGGGCAGCAGGCCAGGCCGGGTCGCCAGCCGCGGCCGGCCGTCGCGGTCGGTCAGGGCGACGCCCAGCAGCTGACGCACGCCGGCGACGCGGCGCTGCAACGCGGCGGTGAGCACCGGCACATCGGGTGGAGTCTGGCCGCGAACCGGATCGAAGCCTTCGATCGCATTGGTCAGGATGAAGTCCACCGTCTCCACGGCGCGACCGGTCTGCTCGGCGAACACCATGTCGAGGCGTGTCAGCTGGCGCTCGGTGTCCGCCAGGGAGGCGGCGCGAAGCCGCATCAGCTGCGCCGTGGTGACGCCGACGATCAGCAGCAGCACAACGACCGCCAGCCCGAGCAGCCAGCGGCTCACTCCGGGCGGTTGGCCTGGCTGAACGCCTTGGTGCGGGGTAGCCGAAAACAACATCGAATAGCCTCGTGGTGTACTAAAATGACGAAGCGACGCCGGCCTTGAGGGTGCATGGTAACATGGTCGGCCCGAATCCGGGCGTGCCGTCTTTTCGGGTCCGGCCCATCGCCTCGCCGGGCCAGCCTACAGGAGAAATCTGCATCCACCTGTCCTCATACCTGAGCGTGCCCGTGCTCAAGCGATCCACACCCATCCTCGTGCTGCTCGCGGCGGTCACCCTCGCCTGGCTGCTGGGCTGGGGCGATGCCTTTTCCTGGCAGGGGCTGTCCCGAAGCCGCGGCGTGATCGCCGGCTGGGTCGGCATCCATCCGGTGACGGCGCCGGTGCTGTTCGTCGCACTCTACATCGCCGCGGCTTCCCTCTGCCTGCCCGGCGCCTCCATTTTGACGATCGCCGGCGGGGTGCTGTTCGGTACCGTTGCCGGCGGCGCCGCGTCGGCCATGGGTGCGACGCTCGGCGCCGTCGTGCTGTTCATCGCCGCGCGCCAGGCGATGTCGGGCTGGCTGGCGAGCCGTTTCGGCCGCTGGCTGGCGCCGTTGCGCGCCGGCCTCGAACAGAACGCGTTCCACTATGTCCTGGCGCTGCGGCTGATCCCGCTGTTCCCGTTCTGGCTGGTCAACCTGGCGCCGGCTCTGCTCGGAATGCGGCTGGCGCCGTTCGCGCTGGCGACCGCGATCGGGATCGTTCCCGGCAGCCTGGTGTTCGCCTCGCTCGGCGCTGGGCTGAACGACGCGTGGCCGGACGAGACGATCCTGGCCGGCGGACCGCCAAGGCTGACGCCCGGCCTGCTGCTGCCGCTTGCCGGTCTCGGCGCGCTGGCGCTGCTGCCGGTTGCATGGAAACGCTACCAGCGCCGCGATGCCGCCCGGCGCTGACACGCGGTTCGATGTCCCCCGCGCGGATGCGCAGTTCGACATCATCGTGATCGGCGCCGGCGCCGCCGGCCTGTCGTTTACCGCCGTCGCCGCCCAGCTCGGCCTGCGCGTGGCGCTGGTCGAGCGCGCCAGGATGGGCGGCGACTGCCTGAACTTCGGCTGCGTGCCGAGCAAGGCGTTGCTCGCCGCCGCCCACGCCGCCATCGCCGCGCGTGAAGCCGGCAAGTTCGGCGTGCGTCTGCCGCCGCCGCGGATCGACTGGGACGGGGTGCGCGCCCATGTCCGATCCGCGATCGCAACCCTGGCACCGATGGACAGCGAGGCGCGGTTCGCCTCGTTCGGCGCCGAGGTGCTGCGCGGCGAGGCGCGCTTCGTCGCCGCCGAGACCATCGCCGTGAATGGCCGGCGTCTGCGCGCCAGGCGCTTCGTCATCGCCGCCGGATCGCGGCCGGCCATTCCGCCGATCACGGGCCTCGACCAGGTGCCGTATCTCACCCACCTCGACATATTCGACCTTGCACAGGCGCCCGGTCACCTGCTCATCGTCGGCGGCGGCCCGGTCGGGCTAGAGATGGCGCAGGCCCATGCCGGGCTCGGCGTGAGGGTGACGCTGGTGCAGGCTCAGACCATCGCGCCGAAGGAGGAGCCGGAGCTGGTCGATGCGCTGCGCGACAGCCTGCGGGCACTCGGCGTCACGCTGGTGGAGAATACCCGCGTAGCGGCGGCGGAAGTCCTCTCCGAACAGCCGGATGGCGGACAGCTGGATGGCGGACAGCCTGGGGTAGCGCTGGTCCTGGCGGATGGACGGCGCCTCGTGGGCACGCACCTTTTGATTGCCGCCGGCCGCCTGGCGAACATCGAGGCGCTGGACCTCGACAAGGCGGGCATCCGGGCCGGTCCCAGGGGCGTCGCCACCGACCGTGGCCTGCGCAGCCTGACCAACCGGCGCGTCTTCGCCGCCGGCGACATCGCCGATCCGGCCGGCATCGGGCCACGCTACTTCACCCATGTCGGCAGCTACCATGCCGCCATCCTGGTCCGCCGGCTGGCGTTCCGGCTGCCTGCCCGGCTGCGCTATGCCAGCCTGCCGCGGGTCACCTTCACCGCGCCCGAGCTGGCGCAGGTCGGCCTGACCGAGGCCGAGGCGCGCGCGGCGGGGCACGCGGTCACGGTCCTGGCGTGGAAGCTGGCGAACAACGACCGTGCCGTCACCGAGGCTGAGACAACCGGCGCGATCAAGCTGATCGTGGCGCGCAACCGGGTGATCGGCGCCAGCATCCTGGCTCCGCACGCCGGCGAAATGATCAATCAATGGACGCTGGCGATCGACCAGCGGACGAAGCTTTCCATCCTGGCCGGGCTGATCGTGCCGTATCCCACCCGCGCCGAGATCGGCAAGCGTGCCGCCTCCGCTGGGTTTGCGATGACGCTGTTTTCACGGCAAATGAAAACTTTGGTGCGGTGGCTGTTCCGTTTGTCCTAGAGTGCGACTCGCCGCTGGCCCGAACCTAGGCCCGAACTCTGGGCCTGGACTTTGGGGACAAACGGCGACGCCCCGCGCTTGCTGGCTTAAAGCTGGGCGGGACAACAAGGAATTTCCGCGCAATGTCAGCAGGTTCGAGGAAATTCTGACCGGTGCCGCCAGTGCAGTACACGCCCCTCGCGCAGGATGCGACGCCCCACGCCGGTGAACGCAGGCCCGCCGATGCAGTGGCCGCCCGTGTCCGATCGCGGCGCAGCACGTCGGCCAGGCTGCTGTGGCTGGTGTTGGCGATCGTTGTCGGCATCGAACTGCTGGTCGTGGCGCCGGATCTCGCCCGCGAGCGTATCCGGTGGCTGCGTTCACGGGTCAGCACCGCCGAGATCGCGGCGCTGTCCACCATCCAGACGATTTCCCTTGGCCCTGACTCGGCACAGACGGTGGCGGCACGAAACGACTTCCTGCATGCCTCGGGCATTGAGGCGATCGAGTTCCGCCAGCACGACACCGCCTTCGCGGTATTCGGCGTGGTCGACGGTCCGACCGTGGACAGGCGGGTCTATCTGTTCAACGAAAGCCGGTTCACCGAGATCATGGAGGCGCTAGGAAGTCTCGTCGGACGCGATGATCATCGCGTCGAGGTCGTCGGCGACCCGTCATCGCCGATCGAGAACCAGCTTCGCCTGGTCGTGGACGGCCACGAGCTGAACCGGGACATGCGTGAGTTCGCCGGCGGCACGTTGATCGCCTGCCTGCTGATCGCGGCGGTCAGCGTCGGATCGCTCCATGTCGCGCTGCTGCTGCAGCTGGTGCGCCCGATCCGGCGCATCACCGACAGCATCGTGGCGTTCCGCGCCGACCCCGAGCACGCGACGCCGCTCGACGTGACCCGGATCAGCCGGTTCGGCAACGAGGAGATGGCGTTTGCCGCGCACGAGCTTTCCGCCATGCAGCAGGAGCTGCGCTCGGCACTGTGGCGCAACGGGCGGCTTGCGGCACTCGGCACCGCCGTCGCCAAGGTCAGCCATGACCTGCGCGGCATCCTGACCACCGCCCTGCTGTCCGCCGAGCGGCTGCAGCTGCATCCCGATGCCGCGGTGCGGCGCAGCGGGGAAACCCTTGTCGAGGCGGTCGATCGGGCAACCGACCTGGTTCGCGGCACGCTCGAGTTCGCCCGCGAGGGTCCTACGGATACCAACCTGGAGGCGGTCGGACTGGGACGGCTGGTGGACGAGGTCGCCGGCAGCCTGCTGGCTTCGGGCGTCGCGATGCGGGTCGAGAACCGGCTGGACGCCAGCGCCGCCGCCGCCGCCGATACCAACCAACTGATCCGGGTCCTGTCCAACCTGCTGCGCAACGCCGCCGAGGCCGGTTCCAACTGGGCACGGGTCAGCCTGGCGCCGGCACCCGAGGGCATGGTTAGCATCGACATCGCCGACGAGGGCCCGGGCCTGCCGGAGGCGACGCAGGCTAATTTGTTCCGCCCCTTCGTGGTCAGTGCGCGGCGTGGCGGCAACGGCCTCGGCCTCGCGATCTCTCGCGACCTGATGCGCGCTCATGGCGGCGACATCCGCCTGGTCAGCACCGGTCCCGGAGGGACGGTGTTCCGCCTCACGCTGCTGGGCCCGGAGCGAATCGCCGGCGCGCATGCCGCCGTCGTCACGCCAGTGGCCTAGAAGCAAGCCTGGGGATAGCTCCCGGAGCGTGTGGCTCAGGTTTGGGCCTATGGCTCCATGAGCTGGTATTTCTTGCCGTCGAACTGGAACATGCGCATGAACTTGACCGCCCGGTAGTCGGTCGGGCTCGTATCGACCACGATGCCCGGCAGCAGCATGTCGAAGCTGACGCCGTGGATGCTGGTCGCCACCTTCATCACGTTCTCCCGCGAGAGGTCCTCGCCGGCCTGCTTGAGCACGTAGGCCATGGCCTGTGCCATGTTGTAGCCGTAGGTCCAGGACAGGTCGGCAGGGTCGCTTTCCGGGGCGTATTTCGCACGCCATGCCTGGAAGGTCCTCACGCCCGCGTCGTTGTCCCATTGCGGGTCGGTGACGTCCTTCAGGTAGAATCCGGTGATGACGCCGATCGACTTGTCGAATCCGGCGGTTGACAGGACCGGGCGAACCGAACTTCCGTTGGAGTTGGCGATCTGCATCGGATGCCAGTCCAGGTCGGCGATCTTGCGGATGATCATCGAGGAGAACTTCGGCGTCGCGGCGTTGATCACGACATCGGCGCCGGACGCCTTCAGCTCCAGCACCTGGCTGTCGATGGTCGGATCGGTGATCTCGTAGGAGACGTTCTTGACCACCATTTTTTCGAAGCTGTCGCCAAGCCCGTCGCGCATGCCGGCGACGTAATCGCGGCCAAGGTCGTCGTTCTGGTAGATGATCCCGATCTTCGCGTTCGGCCTATGCTTCAGGATGTATCTGGCGTACATCGCGCCCTCCACCCGGTAGCTCGGCTGGAACGGAAGCGACCACGGATAATGCTCGGGATCGACGAATATGGAGGCGCCGGAGCCCATCCAGATGTTCGGTATCTTCTTCTGGTTGGTGTATTTGCGGATCGCCGTGTTCGGCGCCGTGCCGATGGTCTGGAAAAGGTAGGCGACCTGATCCTCCTCGACCAGTTTTCGAATGACCTCCACGGTCTTCGGCGGGCTGTATCCGTCGTCGTACTGGATCAGGTTGATCCGCCGGCCGTTGATGCCGCCCTGGTCGTTGACCATGGCGAAGTAGGCGGCCTCGGCGCGGCCGATGGTGCCGTAGGCGCTCGCCGGTCCGCTGAACGGCTGGCTCTGGCCGATCTTTATTTCCTTGGCTGTCACGCCCGGCGGATTTTCCGCGAGCGCCGCCGGAGCTGCGGCCAGCGATATCGCCACCGCGGCGAAGGTCAGCCGCAAGATCGTTTCATGGCCAAGCCTCATGGCGATTCCCTACCCTTGTTTTTCGCACCTTGTCGCATGGACCGATGCGATTGCAAATCGGTCAGACGTGCTGGCCGCCGTTGATGTGGATCTCGGCGCCGTTGATATAGGACGACCTCGCCGAGCACAGGAACAGGATGGTCTCCGCGACCTCGTCGGGCGTGC
>JANXRT010000122.1 GCA_025356735.1 Acetobacteraceae bacterium
GCCTCCAACGCGTCGAGCTGGAGCGCGAGGTTCTGGTCCTCACGGCTAACCCGCGCGTAGCCCCACACAGACGCCACAAAACGCCCCCTCTTTGCGGTACACCCTTGCGGAACTTGTAAGCCTTTGAACACAAACGGTCCAGGTTTCCGTGCCGCAATCGAGCGGTTAAAGAACGCCGGAACCACCGATCTACCACGCGTGCACCCCTACAATCGCCCCGACATCACGGATGCACCTGCGTCACAGCCCTCACCTGACCCGAAATGGCCCCTGGTGACAGAGGTGTTGGTTCAGGGCCAACCGCTCAAAACGCTCGCCACCTTCCGGCGCGACGCGCGCGGCCTGATCATGTTTGGCCAGAACATCATCCCGCGCACGCCCGGGATCGTGCGGGCCGGCGACACAATCGAGGTGATCGAGCGTGGCGCGACAAACATCGCTTTTACCCAGCCTGGCTCCGCCGTGGCGGCCTGACGCCGGCAAGCTAGAACGCAGCACTTGATGCGGTGCAGACTTGGACCGCCTGACTCTATTCGGCCTACTCGCGATCTCCGCAATGAGCGCCTTTTCGGACGTTTTGCGCGGCTCGAGAAATGGCGGAAAGTAGCTCCCCTGCCGGAGCTTCGGGATGCGTAGCTGCAGGCTCCCCAACCGCGTGTCCAGCGTCCGATCGCGAGGCACCAGGTTGCCGAGCCGGACACCGGCGCACCTGCGGCGCTTGTTTGCCGACCAGTTCTGCGAGTTGGAACCGGATCTCAGCTTCGAACGCATCATCCTCCAGGCGGATGTCGCCAACGCCTGGCGGTGCTGGAGCGTGCCGACGAGGTGCGGCGCCCGGAGCCCGGGTCGGCGCGCGCGAACGCCGGACTGCCCGCAAGCCGGGATTTTCGGCGACGAGGATAGATGTGGATCGGTAGGGGCTCCGACACCGACCGGCACCTCAAGTGTTCAAGCAAGCTTGGATCAGAGAAGTCCCTAAACAGTGCCGGAGTAAGCGTGGGGCAGGAATCCAGGATAGAGCCAGTATGCCCGAACCCAGGATCCGTGCCCCACGCTTGCGCCCCTGTCACGCGCACCATGGGAAACGAACCGCTGCCTGAGACATTCAATCCGGATGTCAGTCTCCGACCCACGCACGATTATCACGTCCGCGTTCGCTGCTGCCGTTCAAGCCTTTGATGCCAAGCAGCCTATTTGGATATTGGGGCACAACGACGCCGATGGCCTGTCCGCGACCGCCATCTTCGCCCGTGCCTTCCTGGCAGCGGGTTGGGCGGTGCGGACCCGCATCGTCGGGCGCGGAGAGACTGCCTGGTCCGATGAGATGCGTTCCGAGCTGGCGGAAGAGGCGGCAGGCGGCGTTGTCGTCACCGACCTGGGCATCCGGCCTGCTTTGCCCAAGCCAGGCATCGCCACGGTGATCGTGGACCATCACGTGCCTGGGGGAACGCCGGAAGAAGCAACCGTCATCACCGGGTTTGGCATGGACCCGATACCGACATCCTCTCTCCTGGCGTATTGGTGTGTCGGCGCGCTGATCGATCCCTCGCCCTTGTTGTGGCTCGCAGCCATCGGCCTGATCGGCGACATGGCGGAGGCGGCCGGCTTTGCGGAGATGGCCGATGCCAAGCGGTTCGGCATCACCGCGCTGCGGGAAGCGACGGCGCTGGTCAATGCGCCGCGCCGGACCGCATCAGGCGATGCTTCGGCTGCGCTGGCGCTGCTCATGGCGGCGGATGGCCCGAAGGCGATCACGACCAGCGCCGGAGCGCACATCCAGGCGCTGCAAACGGCGCGCGCAGAGGTGAAACACGAGTTGGAACAGGCCCGCCGCGTGCCGCCTCGGATCCGGGGTGGCCTTGCCCTGGTTCAGTTCAGCTCTCCGGCACAGATCCATCCTTTGATCGCGCAGCAATGGCGCGGCCGTTTGAAGAACGAGATCGTGGTCGCGGCCAACACCGGCTACCGACCAGGCTGGGTGCATTTCGCCATGCGCTCAGCGCAGGATCGAGACCTCGTGGCCTTTCTGGCCGAGCACCGCCCGCCTGGCGCCGACGATGCGTATGGCTCCGGACATCGAAATGCCACTGGCGGAGCGCTGCGTGTGGCGGATTGGCGCGTGTTCATTCAAAGGTTTGGCTTTGATCCTGACGTCGGGCTGGCGGCATGAGCGCGCCACTTCGGCTAGGCTTCCCGGTCAAGGTCATGACCCGCCCCGACCTCAAGAGCAACGATACCCGACGCTGGCAAAAAGTGCCTCACCTCAAGACGTCCCTGGAATGCGTCGATGCGATTCTTGATCATCTGCACAAGCGGCGGATCACGATGTACCGCCTTTCGTCTGACCTGGCCCCCTATGCCACCCATCCGGACATGCCGCAGTTTCATGGGATGGTGGCCGAGAGTGACGCAGAGCTGCGAGCCATTGGCGCCAAGGCACGAACGTTGGATATCCGGCTGTCCTTCCACCCCTCGCAATACGTTCTGCTGAACAGTCCCAACCCGGAGCTGACTCGCAAAAGCATCTGGGACCTGGCATCCCAGGCCGAGATGCTGGACCGCATGGAGCTAGGTCCCGAGGCCGTGATGGTCACGCACGTGGGCGGCGTCTATGGCGACACGGAGGCCAGCCGCGCCCGTTGGGCTGCGACTTGGCCGACCCTGCCGGAGCCTGTGCGGCGCCGTCTGGTGCTCGAGCATGACGACATCCGCTTCTCCGCAGCCGACACCCTCTGGGTGCATGAGCAAACGGGCGTCAGGCTGATATTCGATTACCAGCACCATTGGTGCCTGAACCCCACGGGGCGGGACGCCATGGACGTGCTGCGTCGCATGCTCCGAACCTGGCCGGCCGACCAACGGCCGAAAATCCACTTCTCTTCGCCGCGAACCGAACTCCGCGAGCTGTCGCGGATGGATAAGAAAACCAAACGAAAGAAGAAGACGCTCGTGCCGCCGATTTGGACGGGACACGCCGACTTCACCAATCCTTTCGAATTTGCCCGTTTTATGCGCGACGCTTCCGGGATGGAGTTCGACGTGATGCTGGAAGGTAAGTCGAAGGACCTCTCCCTATTGAAGCTGCGGCCCGATCTGCTGCGCTACGCACCCGATGTTGCCGCCCGGTTCGGGGTATTCCAGGCTGCAAAGGAGCTGCTTCAAGAAGGAGGAAGCGGCTCTGGAAACGGAACACGATCCATCTCTGGATCCTGATGTTGACGAGGCTCCGTCAGTCGCCATCGGCTGACGCGTTCCCTGACGAGCGCAGCCCAACCGCCAAGCCGGCCGCGCGAAGGTCTCACCACGACTGCGTGCGGTTGTCCGCCGCTACATAATCCTCGACCGAGGCCGGTATCAGCAGCATCTGATCGCGCGCGTGTCCCTCGACGTATCCATGCCGGATGATATGCCGCTCAATTTCGGGTTTCGGACGGTCTGGATTGATTGCTGTATGTGGTTCCGCCAGGGAAGATTATGGCGATTTCGCTCAGTCGTTTTAAGGTTTGCGTTCCAGGACGCTATCCCAATGCTTGAAGGTGGGCGGGGTCTGGGGCAGAGCCCATGCTGCCGCACACGTCCCGCCTTGAGAGGCCTGCAAAGCATGACCGACACCCTGCCAGTTTCGACAATCCAGCCGGCCGGCGCCTCCCGGCCCAGCCGCGTCCTGCACCGCGACCTGCGCGGCACGGCGCCACCCATCGCCGTCGGCGGTCACGGCGTCTGGCTGCGGACCGCCGATGGGCGCGAGATCCTGGACGCCTCGGGCGGTGCCGCCGTGAGCTGCCTGGGACATGGCCACGCGCGGGTTGTCGCCGCCATCCAGCGCCAGGCTGGGGCGCTCGCCTATGCCCATACCGGCTTCTTCTCCTCGGAGCCTGCCGAGGCCCTGGCCCACGAGCTGGTCGGGCATGAACCCGGCGGACTTGCCTGGGCCTACTTCGTCTCCGGCGGATCCGAAGCGGTCGAGGCGGCGCTGAAGCTGGCGCGGCAGTACTTCCTGGAGGTCGGCCAGCCTCGCCGCGGCCGGTTCATCGCCCGCCGGCAAAGCTATCATGGCAACACGCTCGGCGCCCTTGCCGCCGGCGGCAACGCCTGGCGGCGGGAGCCCTACGCGCCGATGCTGTCGGACGCCTTCAGCCATGTCGGCCCGGCCTTCGCCTATCGCGGCCAGGCCTCCGATGAGACGGAGGCGGAGTTCACCGCCCGGCTTGCGGCCGAACTCGAGGCGGAGTTCCAGCGCCTTGGTCCCGACACCGTCGCCGCCTTCGTAGCCGAGCCGGTGGTGGGCGCCACCGCCGGCTGCGTCGTGGCGCCGGCCGGATATTTCCGCGCGGTTCGGCAGGTCTGCGATCACCACGGCGCCCTGCTAATCCTGGACGAGGTGATGTGCGGCATGGGCCGCACCGGCACCTTGCACGCCTGGGAGCAGGAGGCGGTCACGCCCGACATCCAGGCGATCGCCAAGGGCCTGGGCGGCGGCTACCAGCCGATCGGCGCCGTGCTGGCCACGGCCCGAGTGGTGGCGGCGCTGCGCGACGGCTCCGGCGCGTTCCTGCACGGCCACACCTACCTGGCGCACCCGGTCGCCTGCGCCGCGGCGCTCGCTGTCCAGCAGGTGATCCGCGAGGATGGGCTGCTCAACCAGGTGCGCGCCCGCGGCACCCTGCTGGAGCAGCGGCTGCAGGACCGGTTCGGCAACCACCGCCATGTCGGCGACATCCGCGGTCGCGGCCTGTTTCTGGCCCTGGAGCTGGTGGCCGACCGGGCGGGCAAGGCGCCGTTCAACCCGGCGCTCCGGCTGCACGCCCGCATCAAGCAGGCGGCGCTGGCGCGCGGCCTGGCCTGCTATCCCGGCGGCGGCACCGTCGATGGCGTGCACGGCGACCACGTCGTGCTGGCGCCGCCCTACATCGTGAGCCCCGCCGAGATCGACCTCATCGTGGACCGCCTCGGTGGCGCTATCGAGGACGCGCTGTCTACCCTGCATTCCTGAAAAGGCCCGACCGACATGACGCTGCCCGACGTGGCGCCTGGCATGACCGATCCCATCACCATCGCCGTCCTGCAAAGCCGGCTCAACGCCATCGCCGAGGAAATGGGCGAGGCGATGCTGCGCACCTCCTACTCGCAGATCCTGAACTCGTCGCGCGACTTCTCGATCGCGATCGTCGATGCGGGGTGCCGCCTGGTGGCGCAGGCGGACCACATCCCGGTGCACGTCGGCGCGATGCCGTGGGCCGCACGCGCCGTCGCCGAAGCGTTTCCGGACCCGGCCCCGGGCGACGTGTTCCTGCTCAACGACCCTTATCATGGCGGCAGCCACCTGCCGGACCTCACCGCCCTGATGCCGGTGTTCGCGGCGGGCGGCGCGTTGCAGTTCTGGTCGGTGGTGCGCGCCCATCAAAGCGACATCGGCGGCTCCACTCATGGCGGCTACAACCCCGGCGCCACCGACATCTGGCAGGAGGGGCTGCGCGTGCCGCCGATCCGCCTGACCGAAAATGGGATCGTGCGCGACGACCTGGTCGGCATGCTGGCCGCCAACACCCGCAACGCCCGCGATTTCCGCGGCGACCTGGCGGCGATGGTGGGCGCCGCCCGGCTCGGCACCCGGCACCTGGCCACGGTGCTGGAGGAGGTCGGCGCCGACGTGCTGCGCGCCTCGGTCGATGCCATGCTGGACGCCGCTGAGCGCCATGCCCGCGCCATCGTCGCCACCTGGCGCGACGGCGCCTACGACGGCGTGGCGCGGCTCGACGACGACGGCCACGGGGCCTTGGACATCGCCATCCGCGCGCGGGTCACGGTCGCCGGCAGTGACGTGACCGTGGACCTGACCGGGTCCGACCCGCAGGTCGCCGGGTTCGTCAACTCCTCGCACGCCAACATGCAGTCCGCGGTGGCGATGGCCTTCGCCTACCTGCTGGATCCCGACTGCGCCCGCAACGACGGCGCGTTCCGTCCGCTGCGGGTGCTGGCGCGGATCGGCACGGTGGTCTGGGCACGGGAGGGCGCGCCGGTCACGTTGTGCACCAGCCATTGCTCGAACGAGATCGTCGAAGCGGTGATCGCCGCGCTGTCCGGCGCCTGCCCGGACCGCGCCATGGGCGGCTGGGGCCGGCGCTTCCGCCTGGCGCTGACCGGGCAGGACGCGCGCACCGGCCGGCGCTTCATCTGGCACCTGTTCCACGCCCGCCCCGGCGGCGGCGCGTCCTCGGCCGGGGCGGGCTGGCCGGCGGCGGGGGAGTGGCACTCGGTCGGCGGCATCAAGTTCGCCAGCGTCGAGGTCACCGAGGCGCGCTTTCCCCTGGTGCTGGAGCATCACGAGTTCCGCGCGGGCTCGGGCGGCGCCGGGCGGCATTGCGGCGGCGACGGGGCGGAACTGGTGCTGCGGGTGGAGGCGGAGGGCGTGTGCGTGGCCAACACCGCCGGCGACGGCGTGCGGCACGGCGCGCGCGGCATCGGCGGCGGAGCCGATGGGCTGCCGCACCGCTACACGCTGGATGTGCCCGGCGCCGCGCCGCAGGTGCTGCGGACCAAGCAGCCCGGCATCGTCGTGCCGCCCGGCAGCCGCTTTCGCATCGCCTCGGGCGGCGGCGGCGGATGGGGCGAGCCGTGACCGGGTATGCGCCGTGACTGGATACGCGATCGGCATCGATGTCGGCGGCACCTTCACCGACGTGGTGGTCTGCGCGCCGGACGGCACGATCACCGTCGCCAAGGCCGCCACGACGCCGGCTGACCAGTCGGAAGGCGTGCTGGAAGGGCTGCGGCTCGCCGCGGCGCAGCTCGGTCTGGCGCTGCCTGTGCTGCTGGCCGCCACCACGCGCATGGTGCACGGCACGACGGTCGCGACCAATGCGCTGCTGGAGGGCAAGGGCGCGCGCGTCGGCATGCTCACCACCTTGGGGCACCGCGACATCATCGAGATGCGCGAGGGGCTGAAGCCCGACCGCTACGACCTGCGCGTGCCGCCGCAGATGCCCATGGTGCCACGCGCGCTGCGCCTGCCGGTGCGCGAGCGGATGCGCGCCGACGGCAGCGTGGAGGCCCCGCTCGACGAAGCCTCGCTGCACGAAGCGCTGGAGGCGCTGGCGGCGGCGGATGTGCGGTCCGTCGCGATCTGCTTCCTGCACGCCTGGCGCAACCCCGCGCATGAGCGGTCGGCGGCCGAGGCGGCGCGGCGGCGATTGCCCGACGCCTACGTCACCGCATCCTCGGACGTGCTGCCGGAGATCAAGGAATACGAGCGGTTCTGCACGACGGTCGCCAACGCCATGGTCGGTCCCGTCGTGCAATTCTACCTCGCGCGGCTGGCGGAGGTTCTGAGCGAAGCGGGGCTGGCTCGGCCGCCGCTGATCATCCTGTCGCATGGCGGCGTGGCAACGGTCGAGGAGGCCGGGCGCCTGGCCGCCGGCACCGCGCTGTCCGGTCCGGCCGGCGGCGTCGCCGCCGCGGCGGCATTGTCGCGCCTGGGCGCGGGCACGGAGCTCGTCGCCTTCGACATGGGCGGCACCAGCACCGACATCGCGCTGCTGCGCGGTGGTGCCGCGGCGCTGTCGGACGGGCGCGGCGTGGGTGGGGTGCGGATCGCCTTGCCAAGCCTCGACATCGTCAGCCTGGGCGCGGGCGGCGGCAGCATCGCCGATATCGGACCGTCCGGCCTGCTTCGGGTCGGGCCGGCCAGTGCGGGCGCGGTGCCCGGGCCGGCCTGCTACGGCCGGGGCGGCAGCCTGGCGACCGTGACCGATGCCGACCTGGTGCTCGGCTACCTGGACCCCACGCTGGGCGGCGCCCTGGCGTTGGACCCGGCGGCGGCCCGGGCCGCGCTGGCCCGGTTGGGCGCCGAGCTCGGCATGGGAGTGATGGAGGCCGCGGCCGGGGTGCATCGCTTGGTCAACGCCCGCATGGCGGACGGCGTGCGGGTGGCGACGGTGCGGCGCGGCGTCGATCCTCGCGGCTTCGCCCTGCTAGCCTTTGGCGGCGCGGCCGGGCTGCATGTCGGCGCGGTCGCGGCGGAGCTTGGCGTGCGCCGGGTGCTGGTGCCCGTGCAGGCGAGCGTTTTGTCCGCCTGGGGCATGCTGAACACGGACCTGACGGTGCACCTGGCCCGCAGCTTCGCCGAGGCCGGTGGGCTCGATCCGGCGGCGCTCGCGCGGGCCTATGCCGCGATGGAGCAGGAGGGACGGGCCCGGCTGGCCGGGTTCGAGGGCCCGACCACCACCGCCCGCAGCGCCGACCTGCGCTACGGCGAGCAGGTGTTCGAGGTTTCGGTGCCGCTGGACGGGCTCGATCTGGACGCGGCCGACGCCCGGGCCCAGATCGAGGCGCGATTCCATGCCCGGCACGAGGCGTTGTTCACCTATGCCCTGCCTGATCAGGACGTGGTGCTGTCGAACGCGCGCCTGGCCGTCACCGGCCACCTGCCGCCCTTGCCCAACGCAGCACCCGGGGCGCCTAGCGGCAGTGCGCGGCCGGGGTCACGACGCGTGTGGCTTGATGGCTGGCGGGATGTCCCGGTATGGGACTTAGCGGCCCTGGCGCCCGGCCAGGCGTTAACCGGGCCGGCACTGATCCAGAGCGCCACGACCAGCGTGCTGCTGCGCCTCACGGACCACGCCCGCAACGATGCCCGGGGATGGTTGGAGATCAACATCGGCGGCATCGAGAAAACGCCGCGATGACGGCGGTTCACGAGCGGCGGCCTTGCTGGACGGCGTGAAGGCCGCACAGCGTCGCGGGAGCGCCGATGCCGTTCGTCCACGCCGTGCTCGATCCCTCCGAAACATTGTATCCGCTCGTCTCGGGCCACCGAAGTTCAAGGCGCGGAGACAGTTTGATCTCAGGTTTAAACGGTGCTCCAGTCGCTCCTCGGCAGCGTGCCGGTCGTGGTCGCCGCCATTCCCTGGTTGTCGATCGGGTTCCTGTAAGGGCTGCGAAGGAGGGTTTGGAGCGGAGCCGGCGCGGAGTAGAACTCGGCCGCTAATTCTCCTCCGTTCCTCCGGAATGCATGATCCTCTCTTCCTACACGCGGCAGCGCGCCCTGTTCGCGCTGATGTGCGCGATCTGGGGCACCAACTGGCTGGCCTTGAAGGCCGGCACGATGGCGGTGCCGCCGGCCTTCTTCTCCGGCACGCGATGGACCGCGGCCGGGCTGATCCTGCTGGCATTCGGTTGGGCACGCGGCCAGCGCCTATGGATCGGCCGCCGGCTGGCGCGGCGGATGCTGATCGTGGCGTTCCTGATGGTCGGCTTCAACGCGGTCGTGCTGATGTACGGGCTGCGCTTCGTCGGCAGCGGCCTGGCGGCGGTGATCAGCTCGGCGCTGACCCCGGTTTCCCTGCTGGGTTTCAGCGTGCTGCTCGGGCAGGAACGCTTCAGCCGTCGTCAGGCCGGCGCCACCACGCTGGGCATCTGCGGCATCCTGCTGCTGTTCGGCCCCAAGGCTTTCGCCGGGCAGCTGGACGCGCTGGAGCTGCTGGGCGCCGCCGGCGTGCTGGCGAGCACCCTGGCCTATTCCGCGGGATCGGTGCTGGCCCGGCCGCTGATGCGCTCGCTGCCGCCGGTGCAGATGGCAGCCTCCACCAACCTCCTCGGCGGGCTGATGCTGCTGGCGTTCTCGCTGGCGTTCGAGCCAGGTGCCGGGGCCGCGGCCTCCGGCCACTGGGGCTGGCCGGCCTGGGCCGGCTGGTTCTTCCTGCTGATCCCAGGCTCGCTCGGCGGCACCATCATCTATTTCCTGCTGGTGCGTGACTGGGGCGCCAGCCGAACCGGCACCTATTCCTTTATCTCACCGGTGATCGCGGTCGGTCTGGGCATCGCGGTCTATGGCGAGCGGGTCAGCCTGACGGATGCGGCCGGCATCGCGCTGATGCTGCTGGCCGCGGTGCTGGCGCTGCGCCGTTGACCGCGGTTGGAAGGCCAGCATGAGGCTCTGCCCCATGTTTGCCTGCCTATGGCATTCGGTATGACACGGACCAACGGCCGAACCTTTCCCGCCCCAAGAACCCGGCATGCGATGGCGAATGGCGGTCCAACAATTTCGCCGATGCACGCCGTCGTCCGCGCCAGCCGGTCCTGTTCCTCGGCCTCGGTGAGCGTGCTGACATCCTCGTGCAGCCAGCCATGGGCGGCGATCTCGTGCCCGTCCGCCAGCAAGGCCCAGTGACCGCGAAGCTGTGCGATTTGGCCATCTGAGGTGACGTGTTCTGGTTGCGGCCCGTAAGGTCGGCAGCTTGCGGGCTGGTGGAGATGGGCGGGATGCAGCAGCTGTGGTCGGTGGACGAGTTGGGCGAGCGCTGGTCACTGTTGCCGGAGGACCTAGCCGTTCTGGCCGGGCGGGTTGACACCGGCAAACTCGGCTTCGCGGTCCAGCTTGCGTTCTGGCGCCAGCACGGCCGCTTTCCCGACGAGGAGGCAGACGTGGCGCCGACGGTGGTCGCCGACCTTGCCGCCCAGATTGGGGTAGGCGCCGACGCGCTGGATGGCTACGCCTGGGCAGGCCGTAGCGGGCGCCGGCACCGGGTGGCTATCATTGACCATCTTGCGGTCGCCGCGTTCGACGAGGCGGCCGAGGCGCGGTTCCGCCGATGGCTGGCTGACGACGCGCTGCCGCGCGAGTTCGTAGCGTCGGCCCTGGATGAGGAACTGAGCGCCTGGTTTGGCCGCAGCCGCGTCACGCGCCCGGGCGCCTACCGCATGGGCCGCATCCTGCGCTCCGCCCAGGCCGCGCACGACGACGTGGCGCCGCTACATCGATGCGGACTCATTGCGCGATGCGACAAGGCGGGTGGCCAACGCCACCCTAACCGTGCGTGACCCTCGGATTTGGGGCGAGAGCACGACGGCCTGTGCGTCGGACAGCAAGCACTTCGGCGCCTTCGACCAGAACCTGATGACGGAATGGCACGTCCGCTACGGTGGGCGCGGGGTGATGATCTACTGGCACGTCGAGCGCGGCTCGGTGTGCATCCACTCACGCCTTCGGCGCTGCTCGTCGTCGGAGGTGGCCGCCATGATCGAGGGCGTGCTGCGCCACGACACCGAAATGGATGTCGAGCGCCAGTATGTAGAC
>JANXRT010000159.1 GCA_025356735.1 Acetobacteraceae bacterium
GTCTACCTGCCCGGCGCTGGCTGGGTCGGGCTTGATCCGACGTCCGGCCTGCTCGCCGGCGAGGGCCACATTCCGCTGGCCTGCAGCCCCGATCCCGGTTCGGCCTCGCCGGTCACCGGGGTGGTCGAAGCTTCGGGCGTCGAGTTCGACTTTCACATGGAAGTCACGCGCGTCCAGGAAACCCCCCGCGTCACCAAGCCTTACTCCGAAATGCAGTGGCAAGACATCCTGGCAACCGGCCAGCGCGTGGACGATGCGCTGGCCGAGCATGACCTGCGCCTTACCATGGGCGGGGAGCCGACTTTCGTCGCCGCCACCGACCAGGGTGCGGCGGAGTGGAACACCGACGCGTTCGGCCCGACCAAGCGAAAATACGCGGCGAAGCTGATCCGCCGGCTGATGGCGCTGTGGGCGCCAGGCGCCGTGCTGACCCACAACATGGGCAAGCAATATCCGGGCGAACCGCTGCCGCGCTGGGCGTTCAACGCCCACTGGCGCGACGATGGCGAGCCCGTATGGAACGATCCGGCCCTGCTCGCCTCCGACCAGGATACCGACACCGCCGATGCCGCCGACGCCGCGCGGTTCGCCAGGATCCTCGCCGAGCGGCTCCAGCTCGACCCGTCGCTGGTGCTGGCGGCGCATGAGGACGCGCACTACTACCTTTGGAAGGAACACCGGCTGCCGGCCAACGTCACCGTCGAGGACAGCAAGCTTCACGATGCCATGGAGAGGGCGCGGATTGTGCGCGTCTTTAACCAGGGCCTTGCGTCGCCGGTCGGCAGTGTTCTTCCTTTGCGCCGCATTGACCAGGCCGGCGTCCGGCGCTGGCAGTCGGCGAAATGGTTCTTCCGAGACGACCTGCTTTTCCTGGTTCCCGGCGACAGCCCGATGGGGTTGCGCTTACCGCTCGACACCTTGCCCTGGGCCGATCCGGCAACCATCGAGGCCGAAGCGGAAGCCGATCCTTTCGCGCCGCGCGATCCGCTGCCCGGTGCCGAGGCGTTGGCCCGCGAGGCTGAAGCGGCCAAGCAAGCCGACGCCGCGCTCGTGCGCACCGCCCTCGCGGTCGAGGCGCGGGAAGGGCGCATCCACGTCTTTCTTCCGCCGCTCTATGAGGCCGCCGACTGGCTTGACCTGATCGCCGCCGTCGAGCGTACCGCCGCCGAAACCAACCGGCGCGTCGTGCTCGAAGGCTACCCGCCGCCGGACGATCCGCGGTTGCAGAACTTCTCCGTGACGCCGGATCCTGGCGTCATCGAGGTCAATATCCATCCGTTCACCAGCTGGGCGGACCTGGTCCGGCGCACCGAGCAGCTGTACGAGGAGGCCCGCCAGGTCGGCCTCGCCAGCGAAAAATTCCTGGTCGATGGCAGCCATGTCGGCACCGGCGGCGGCAACCACGTCGTGATGGGTGCGATGGAGCCGGCTGACAGCCCGTTCCTGCGCCGGCCGGACCTGCTGAAATCGCTGCTGGGCTTCTGGCACAACCATCCCAGCCTGTCCTACTTGTTCAGCGGCCTGTTTATCGGCCCGACCAGCCAGCATCCGCGCATCGACGAGGCCCGCGACGACAGCACCAACGAGCTGGAAATCGCCTTCTCCCACGTCGAGCCGTTCAAGCCGGTGCCGCCCTGGCTGACCGATCGGCTGTTCCGCCACCTGCTGTCGGACATGACCGGCAACACCCACCGCACCGAGTTCTGCATTGACAAGATGTACTCGCCCGACAGCACAGGCGGGCGCCGCGGCCTGGTCGAGTTCCGCGCCTTCGAGATGCCGCCCCATGCCCGCATGGCGGCGGCGCAGATGCTGCTGATGCGCGCCGCCATCGCCGCCTTCTGGAAAATACCGTATGAGCGCCGGCTGGTGCGCTGGGGCACCCGGCTGCACGACGAATTCATGCTGCCGCACTACGCGATGCAGGATTTCCACGACGTGCTTGATGAGCTCGCTATGCTCGGCTTCCCGCTGGAGCGCGCCTGGTTCGCGCCGCACGCCGAGTTCCGGTTCCCGCTGATCGGCGAGATCGCGGTGCGCGGCATGAACGTCGAACTGCGCCACGCGCTGGAACCCTGGCACGTGCTGGGCGAGGAGGCATCCTCCTCCGGCACCGCGCGCTACGTCGACAGCTCGGCCGAGCGGGTCCAGGTGAAGGTGTCCGGCTGGGTGGACGAGCGCTACGTGATGGCGGCCAACGGCATCGGCCTGCCGATGCAACCGACAGAGACGCGGGGCGAGTACGTCGCCGGGGTGCGGTTCAAGGCGTGGGACCCGCCAAGCGCGCTGCATCCCTCGATCAAGGCGCAGGCGCCGCTGGTGTTCGACGTCTATGACCGCTGGACCGGCCGGTCGCTCGGCGGCATGACGCACCAGATCGTCCATCCCGGCGGCCTCAGCCACGAGGACGCGCCGGTCAACGCCAATGCGGCGGAGTCCCGCCGCCGCGCGCGCTTTTTCCCGATCGGCCATACGCCCGGCGCGATGGCCGAGCCTCGGGTCGATGTCGGGCACGAGCATCCGCGAACCCTGGATTTGCGTCGTTTTGCCTGAGGCGGTCGCGCTGGACGAGATGGTCGATGGCCGCGGCGGTCTGCGGCCGCATTGGCGCCAGTTGCTCGGCAGCTTCGCCGGCATCGGCACCGGCGGCCTGGCCGAGCACGCCAGCCGTCTCGACCGCGCGTTCGAGGATGAGGGCGTCACCTCGATCCTGCCCGGCGCCGGCCCGCGCGCCTGGCGCTGCGACCCGCTGCCGCTGCCGCTGCTCGCCAGCGAGTTCGCGACCCTGACCGCCGGCCTGGCGCAACGCGCCGAGTTGCTCGAAGCCGTGCTGCAAGACCTTTATGGGCGCCAGGAGCTGCTTGCCTCCGGCTGCCTGCCGCCGGCGGCGATCTTCGCCAACGACGCCTTCCTGCGTCCCGCCTGCATTCCGCCACGCCACCCCCACGCACGGCGGTTCCTGGATTTCTACGGCGCCGACCTGGTGCGCGGGCCGGACGGCGCGTGGCGGGTGATCGCCGACCGCACTGCCGGTGCCGCCGGCATCGCCTATGCGCGGGAAAACCGCCGCATGCTGGCGCGCGTTCTGCCCGAGGCGTTCCGGGGCGTGCAGGTCCGCCCGCTGCGTCCGTTCTTCGACATATGGCAGTCCGCGTTGCAGTTTCTCGGACGTGGCGTCAACGCGGGAGCCGCGGAATCTGCCTCGCCAGGCCGGCCTCCCCAGGGATTGGGCATCGCGCTACTAACGCCCGGTACCGGCAGCCAGCACTGGTATGAGCACATGATGCTGGCGCGCGAGCTGTCCTGCGCGCTGGTCGAGGGCAGCGACCTGACCGTGCGCGGCGGCGCCGTGTTCCTCAAGACGCTTCGCGGGCTGCAGCCGGTCGATGTTCTGCTCAACCGGCTGATCGGGCGCATGATCGATCCGCTGGAACTCGACGGCTCCAGCCTGATCGGCGTGCCTGGCCTGCTGGACGCGGCGCGCGGCGGCGGCGTGCGCATCAGCAACGATCCCGGAACCGCAGTGGTCGAGGCGCCGGTCCTGGCCGCCTGGCTGCCGGCGCTGAGCCAGCGTCTGCTTGGCGAGACGCTGAAACTCGCCAGCGTGCCGACGATGTGGCTGGGCGAGGCAGGCTGCCTCGAACAAATGCAGGCCAGCCCGGAGAGCTGGCTGATCCGCGCCGCGACCGATGGCCGCGCGCCCTCTTTCGTGCCGGGCCGGCTGACTCCGGCCGCATTGGCCGCGCTGATGGCCGAGATCGCCGCCAGCCCGTGGGATTTCGCCGCCACCCGGGCGCTGCCGCCGTCGGTCGCGCCCTGTGCGGGGCCGGATGGCATGACGCCCCGGCCGGTGGTGCTGCGGATGTATCTCGTGTTCGATGGCCGCAATTGGCAGGCCATGGATGGTGGCCTGGCGCGCGTGCTGGAGAATGACGAGCCGTTCTCGGCCGCGCTGCCGGGCGAGGGCCTTTCGAAGGACGTCTGGGTGCTGCAGGACGAATGGTCCGCCCGCGCCGGGCCGCCGGTGCTGCCGCTGCCCCCGCTCGCCATCCGGCGCTCCTCGGGCGACCTGCCGAGCCGCGTCGCCGACGATCTGTTCTGGCTTGGCCGCTATGTCGAGCGGCTTGAGGGCTCCGCCCGGCTGATCCGCGCGACCTTGACCCGCGTTTCCCGCGGCGTGCAGCTGCCGCATGAACGGGTCGAGCTCGATGCCCTGATCCGTTCCTTGTCCGAGGTCGGGGTGGTGCGGGCCGAGACGCTTAGTGCCGGAGTGTCCGGGGCGATGCCGGAAGCCATGCTGGTCAACGCCATGCTCGACAGCCTGCTTGCGGGCGGCGCCGTGCTGAAGCGGATCGCCAGCGTCGCGGCCCTGACCGACAAGGTGCGCGACCGGCTGACCGCCGACATGTACGGCGCCGTCACGGCGTCGTTGCGCCAGATCCGCAACGACTGCCAGCGCATCGGCCGCAGCCAGGACGCGGCTTCCCACATCATGGTCGGCATCCTGCGGCTTTCCGCCAGCGTCGCTGGGTTCGCCGCCGAGAACATGGTCCGCGGCGGCGGCTGGCTGTTCCTGGAACTGGGGCGCCGGATCGAGCGCGCCCAGGCGGTCGCGCTGCAGGTCAGCTTCGCCATCGAGCAGCCGCCGGCCCGGGTCGAGGCCGGGTTGCGCCTGGTGCTGGAGCTTTGCGACAGCCTGATCACCTACCGGACCCGCTATCTCACGGTCCTGCAGCCAGGCCCGGTGCTCGACCTCGTGCTGGCCGACGAGGGCAACCCGCGTGGCCTGGCCTTTCAGCTCGCTGCCATCGTCCGGCTGCTGAACGACATCGACGGCCGCGATGACGGGCTGCTTTCGGCGGCCGCCTCGGATTTGCTGAGCCAGACCCTGGCCGCGGTCGGCCGCATCGTGCAGGCACGCGATCCGGCGACCGCCGCATCCGAGCTGCCGCCGGCGCTGCGCCAGCTCGGCTATGCCGTCAGCGCGCTGTCCGATCGCGTCACGCGGCACTATTTCGCCCTGCTGCCGGTGGCCCAGACGGTCGGGCTGGACGAGGCTGACCTGCGCGGTGCCGCGTGAGGTATCGGGTTCGCCACAGCACCCGCTACAGCTATCCGACGTCGGTCGACCTTGCCTGCCACGTGTTGCGCCTGCAGCCGCGCCAGCTCGCCCATCAGAAGGTCTTGCAGACCCGTGTCACCGCCGACCCGCCCGCGGTCCGGCTTTCGGACGGCGTCGATCATTTCGGCAACCGCGTCAGCTGGATGTTCCACGACTTTCCGCACCGGCATTTCCTGGTGACGCTGGACGCCGAGATCGAGGTCGGCGCGCCGCCGCCGCCCGAGGCGCGCGCCACGCCGCCATGGGAGCAGGTGGCCGACGCCTGCCGCCGCAGCGCGCTCGCCTGGCAGGAAGCCGAATTCGTGTTCCCGTCGGCCCGTGCGCCGGCCGATGCGGCGGTCGGCGCCTACGTGGCGATTTCGTTTCCGCCGCGACGGACGATCCTGGATGGCCTGACGGACCTGCTCGCCCGCATCCGCCGGGACTTCAAATTTCAGCCCGGCGTCACGACCCTGAATACATCGGTCGGCCGCGTGCTCGAGCAGCGCGCCGGCGTTTGCCAGGATTTCTCCCACCTGATGATCGCCGGCCTGCGCGGACTTGGGCTGCCGGCGCGCTACGTTTCCGGCTACATCCGCACCCGCCCGCCGCCCGGCATCGCGCCGCGCCGTGGCGTCGATCAGTCGCACGCCTGGGTCGGCTGCTGGCTGGGACCCGAACATGGCTGGATCGATCTCGATCCGACCAACAACCTGATTGTCGGCGACGAGCATGTCGTGCTCGCCTGGGGCCGCGACTTCGGCGATGTCAGCCCGGTCCGCGGCGTCATCCTCGGCGGCGGCCGCCACGGCATCAAGGTCAGCGTCGACCTGCAACCGGCGTAGGGCGGAAAAGCTCTTGCGCCTTCCGCCCTCTGTTTTCGGCATTTAAAAGGCGGCGGAAAACGCAAGGGCTTTTCCGCTCTACGACGGCCACGGGGTGGTTTTTTGGGAACGACATACCAGTTGGGAAAAACATCATGCGCTTAGGAATTGTCGCCATCCCGCAGCCGCACGCGAACCTGGCGCCGCGCGCCATCATCGAGCGCATCGTCGAGTTCGGCCGCCGCGTCGAGGCGCTGCAGTTCGCCGGCTTCTGGGTCACCGACGCGCTCGGCCGTGGCCGCCCGACGCTCGATCCGCTGCTGTTTCTCGCGGCCCTTTGCGGCGAGACCAGCCGCATCGAGCTCGGCACCTGCGTGGTGCAAATTCCCCTGCGCCATCCGGTCGAGCACGCCCACCGCATCCAGACGCTGAACCTGCTCGCCGCCGGCCGGCTGCGGCTCGGCGTCGGCTCCGGCTCGACCCGGCATGATTTTGACGCGGTCCAGGCCGACTACGACGCGCGCTTCAAGACCCTGCCGAAATCGCTGGAAATCATGCGCCGGACCTGGACCGGGGAAGCGGTGTTCGGCCCGGCCATCTCGCTATGGCCCAGCACCGAGGGCGGCCCGCCGGTGCTGCTCGGCGCCTGGCGCAGCGAGCGCTGGATCAACCTCGCCGCACAGCAGTGCCAGGGCTGGATCGCCTCCGGCATCCACAGCAAGTGGGAGGACATCGAGATCGGCACCGCCATGTACCGCACCGCCGGCGGCACGCGCGCCATCGTCGCCAACATCCTGACCGATCTTCGCCCCGATCCAGCGGCAAATCCGCTCGCCCATCACGCCAACCTGTCGATCGGCTCCGCGTCAGCCGGATGCGACACGCTCCGGCGATTGGCCGATCTCGGCATCGACGATGCGCTGCTGATCTGTCCGTTCGATGACCCGGACCAGCTTGAGGCGATCCGCGAGCTATTTCCCTAGGCGCCGCAGGCAAGAAAGCCGGGCTCTGCCCCTGGACCCCGCAAAGGGGCCGTCGCCCCTTTGAACCCCTCTACTTAGAGCGTTTTCAGCCTGACTGAACATAGCCGCAATGCCGGAGGTAGTTGGT
>JANXRT010000256.1 GCA_025356735.1 Acetobacteraceae bacterium
CGAGGCCGAGCTCGCCGGCCCGGATCATCAGCCGCTTGGCCTCGTTCGCCGTGGTGCCGAACTTGCGCGAAAGCGGCCATTCGGCGCCCTCGTTCTCGACCAGCAACCGGCAATAGACCTTCGATCCCGGTGCGTGGGCGGCCAGTTTCGCCAGCTCCTCGGCGCTATCGAACGCGTACATGCCGATGCCGGCGGCAAAGGCGCGCCGGATCGCCGACACCTTCTTGATTGTGTTGCCGAAGCTGATTGCCCGCGGGCTGGCGCCGGCCGCCAGGCACATCTCGATCTCCTCGATGCCTGCGGCATCGAAGCTGCTGTCGAGCTTCACCAGCCGCTCCAGGATAGGGGCGGCCGGGTTCGCCTTGACGGCGTAATAGATCTGGGCCAGCGGCAGCGCATGCGCCAGGGCGCGGAAATTGCGTTCCACGCGGTCGATGTCGAGCACCAGGCACGGCGTGGCCGGCTGACGGTCAGCAAGAAACTGGGCGATTTTCGGGGTCATCGCACCGGGCCTCCCTCTATGAAACGCTCGCCTGTTGAGGCGACGAGCGTGGATTGACGAAACGGTCGAACGAACCAGCGACCAAGCCAAGTTGCCAGAACGCTTGACGTCGTTGCGTAACCACAGAGGGTCAGAGGCACGTGCGTTGCTGCGTGAAGCGAGACATAGGGACAGGTTACCAGCAACGCAAGAGGAATGGAGTATCCATGCGTAACGCGCGTGGGTCCAAAACGGTCCCTCAAGGTTTTGCGTGCGCCACGCGCCGTTTCGCCTACAACCGGCACCACCGGAACAGGAGAGAGGAATGGAGTCGAGACCCGGCTGGCACGACGGCTACGTGACCGACACGGCCTACACCGCCAGCTTCTTCCGGGAGTTCACGCCGTCCTGGCTGGCGTTCGTGGCACTGCTGATCGGCCAGCGGCCGCCCGACCTCACCGGCAGGCTGCGCATCGCCGAGCTCGGCTGCGGCTTCGGCTTCACCGCCACGACCATCGCCGCGACGATGCCGAACGCCGAAGTCTGGGCCTGCGACTTCAACCCGGTGCATGTCGAGGGCGCGCGCCGGCTGGCGCGCGACGCCGGCCTGACCAATATCGAGTTCTCCGAGGCGTCGTTCGCCGAGCTGGCGGCGGACGCGTCGCTTGGCCCGACGCAGGCCGACATCATCGTGCTGCACGGCGTCTATAGCTGGATCTCGGCGGAAAACCGCGGGCATGTGATATCGTTCATCCGAAGCCGGCTGGTGGCGGGCGGCCTGGTCTATGTCAGCTACAACGTCACCACCGGCTGGGCGTCGATGCTGCCGGTGCGCGAGCTGATGCGCCAGGTCGCCGTCGCCGGGGTCGGGCGCACCGACCAGGTGGTGCCCGAGATGGTCGCCTACCTCGATCGGCTGGCCGCATCCGGCGCGGTATTCTTCGCCGCCAACCCGACGGTTGAGACCCGGCTGACCGGCCTCAAGTCGCACGATGCCCGCTACGTCGCGCACGAATACCTCAACGCCGACTGGCACCCGCTGATGTTCGCCGAGGTCGCCGATGAAATGGCCGAGGCCAAGTGCGAGTTCGTCGGCAGTGCCGCGATCACCGACAACATGCCCGGCACCTCGGTGCCGGCGGGCCTGTTCGGGCTTTTGCACGAGGCGCGCGACGTGCGGCTGCGCGAAACCCTGCGTGATTTCGGCAGCGGCCAGGGCTTCCGTCGCGACCTGTTCCGCCGCGGCACCGGCCCGATGTCGGGACCCGAGCACCTGGCGATGCTGGACGACGTCGGGCTGGTCGGCCTCGGCCGGTCGGCGGAGGCCGAGGTCACCTTCAACTCGGTGCTCGGCAGCATCACCGGCAAGCCGGAAATCTACCGCCCGGTGCTCGAACGCCTCGCCGCCGGCCCGGCGACGGTGCGCGAGATACGGGCCATGCCGGTGTTTGCCAACCTGCCGGCGGCGGAGCCGGTCAATGCGGTGGCGCTGCTGGTGGCCGGCGGCTACGCCCATCCGGTGCTGCCGGGCACCCAGGCCGGCGTGACGCAGGCGCGCAGCCTGAACAACGCGATTGCGCGGAACAACGCGCGCGGTGGCGAGATTGTCCAGCTGGTCTCGCCGCGCCTCGGCTCGGCGATCGCCGCGGGCCTGGTCGAAACGCTGATCCTCGCCGCTTTGAACGAGGCAAGCGAGGCGCCGGACGACCGCGCGCTGCTGGAGCATATCCGCGACCTGCTTGCCGCCACCGGGCGAAAACTGCAGCACGAGGGTGCCGCGGTCACCGATCCGGCCGGCATCGAGAACACCATCGCCAAGGCGGTGGCGGCAGCCCGGCAACGCATCGCGGGCGTTCTCGGCGAGCTCGGGCTGGCTGAGCGGAAGCATGGGGCTCTGCCCCAAACCCCGCCGGGGTAGCGCCCCGGGGCACATCCGAAAGTGAAGGGTTTCAAAAGGGCTACGGCCCTTTTGCGGGTTTGGGCAGAGCCCAAGCTTTCTGCCTGCGGCGCTTGATTTTATGCCAAATTCGCCGTCATGCGGCGGATTGTGTTGCTGGTGCTGTGGCCCGCCTCGATATCCACAAGCACCGCCTGTCCACCCCAGCCCTGCACCAGCTCGGCACCCACGACCTGCTCGATCGTGTAGTCGGCGCCCTTGACCAGCACGTCCGGGTGCAGCGCATCTATCATTTCAAGAGGGGTGTCTTCGTCGAACAGCACCACCAGATCGACCGAGGCCATTGAAGCCATCACCGTAGCGCGCGCGGTTTCGTTCTGCACCGGGCGGCTTTCCCCCTTCAGCCGGCGCACCGACGCATCGCTGTTGAGGCCGACCACCAGCCGGTCGCAGGCGGCGCGCGCCTGCGCCAGCAGCCGCACGTGGCCGGGATGGATCAGGTCGAAGCAGCCATTGGTGAAGCCGACGCGCAGCCCGGCCCTTCGCCAGGCATTTGTCTGCACCACCGCCGCCGGCAATTCACAGATTTTCCGGTCGGTGGCGACGACCTCGCGCAGGTGCAGCGCGTCGGAGAGCTCTTCCCGCGAGACGGTGGCGGTGCCCGGCTTGGCGACCGACAGCCCGGCGGTGAGGTTGGCCAGCATCGCCGCCTCGACCAGGGTGCCGCCGGCCGCCAGGGCCAAAGCGAGGGACGCCACCAGCGTGTCGCCAGCGCCCGACACGTCGGCGACCTCGCGTGCGCGGGTCGGGACATGCAGGGTGGGCAAGCCTTGCCGCACCAGGGAAAGCCCCTTCACCGACCGCGTCACCAGCACCGCCGATCCGCCGGTCGCGGCGAGTGCTGCTTGGCCCGCGCGTTCGGCACCGGCATCGTCGGCGGCATCGATCCGGGTCGCCTGGGATACTTCCGCCTCGTTTGGGGTCAGGATGTCGGCGCCGGCATAGGCCGAGAAATCGAGGCGCTTGGGATCGGCGACGACCCGCTTTGCGCGCGTCCGGCACAGCAGCAGCACCTGTTTCAGGACCGCGTCGCACAGCACGCCCTTGGCATAGTCCGACAGCACGACGATTTCGGCCCGGTCGAGGCAGGCGGCGAACTGGCCGATCACCGCCGATGCGTCGGCGTCGGCAAGGGGAAACGATGTTTCCTCGTCAAGCCTCAGCAGCTGGTGCGATCCGACCATGAACCGGGTTTTCGCGGTCGTGGCGCGGCCGGCGGCCTGGACCAGCATCGGACGGACATGCGGCGTCACGGCGAGCAGGTTACGAAGTTCCGATCCGGCGGCGTCGTCGCCGGTGACGCCGACCAGGATGGCCTCGCCGCCCAGGCTGGCGATGTTGACCGCGACGTTGGCGGCACCGCCCAACGTCGTGCGGCGGCTGACCGGCCGCAGCACCGGGATCGGGGCTTCCGGCGACAGCCGGCCGGCGGTTCCGACCACGTAGCGGTCAAGGATAAGGTCGCCCAGCACCAGCACCCGTGCGCCGGCCAGCCGCCGAACCAGGGCGGCAAGGTTCGCGTCCGCCGGTGCGGGTCCTTCAACGCCGCCGAGCGGGGTGGCATCGTTCACGGGGTGGCATCGTTCATCGAGGCATCCTGTGCTGCCGCGCGGCGCTCGAAGGAGGCCGACATTTCGGATTTCTACCGTATAGTCTTTCAACGCGGTTGTCCCGGTCACGAGGTTTTCCCTGTCAAACAGGCCTGTTCCTGAACCGAGATCCCGGGGGCGTCGTTTCGATGCGCATCGAGCTTAATCCGGAGGTTGCGGGCGGCGCCACCGGCGGGCGGCAGGACCGGCTGATCCGCGGCCGCGTCGTGACCGGCCCGGCCGTGGCCAGCGTGACGCTGATTTTCCGCGAGGAGGTTGTGAGCCACATCGTCTATCCCGATCCCGGCCCAGACCCAGGTGATGCCCCAGGTGACGTCAAGGAGTTTCATTTCGACCTGAGCTTCCGCCGCGCGGCCGGCTCCGGCGATGTCGGGTTCGCGATCGAAGTCCAGGATCGGGTCGGCGCCCGCCATCGCGAAACGTTTCGCCTCGCCCTTGCGGCGGACGACGACGAAACCGGCCGTATCGTGAGCGGACCGGTCGGCGATCCGACCAGCCTCGCCACCATGACCGCACCGGTCTTTCTCTATGTCGAACGCGCCGAAAGGGGTGGAGTGCTCGAGATCGAGGGTTGGGCGGCCTGTCTCGAAGGTTCGGTTGCCGTTCAGATCCTGGTTGCCGGCCGGCCGGCCGGCGTGGCCACGCTGACCGATCACCGTCCGCAGATCGCGGGGGCATTTCCGGCCTATCCCGCCCACGCCATTCGAGGGTTCAGCTGGTCCGGCGTCGTCGGCGAAAGCGCCGGCATCTCGGTGAAGGCGGTGGGCGAAGATGGCTGTTCCCACGAAATCCAGGTGCCTGCGATCCGGCCGTCATCGTTGGATGGCGAGCCGGAGAGCTCGGCGGCGGAGGCCTTCACCTTCCACCTGGACGCTCCGACATTGACGCGCGGCGTCGCCCGATGCCGCGGGCTCGATCGGCTGACCATCCGGGGCTGGGTCATCGGTCCCGCAGCGATTGCCGCGATCGATGCTCGGATGAACGGAAAGACACTTGGCGCCGCTTACCATGGCCTGGTCCGCCAGGATGTGGCGGCGGCCTTCCCGGGGCAGGCCGGCGCCCTGCATGGCGGCTTCGCCTTCCACTGCCCACCGCACGCGTTGACCCCGGGCATCCATGCCGTCGAGCTTGTCGTCGTCACCGATTGCGGCCGATCGCATGTCATCGGCTTCACCCTGAAGGTCGAGCCGTCTGGCATAGCGCTTCCCCACGCGACCATCCGCCTTCGCATGTCCCTGGCCGAGGCGGATACCGGTTGCGCCATCGTCGCCGCACTGGACCGTGCGGCGATGGGCCGCACGGCGAGTTTCCGCCTCGTGCTCCGCCATCCCGGTGCGTTGGATGCCTCCAGGCTGCGCGCGACCTTGCACTCGTTGCGCGGCCAGGTGCACGGCGACTGGCGTCTTCGCATCGCCGCCGACAGCGCCACGATCGGCAAGATCGCGGCGCTGATCGCGGCCACCGAGGCCGACATCGCCGCCCGGATCGATCTCGATACCCCGCATGACGTGGAAGAACATCCGGCGGCGTCTCTGGTCGGCATCCTGCGGCCGGGCGATAGGCTGGGCTGCGACGCGCTGCTCGAAATCGCGCTGACGGCGGGGAAGTACCGCAAGGCCGATTTCTTCTATGCCGATGACCCGCGGTGCAGCCCGGCGAGCGGCGCACGCGAACCGTTCTTCAAGCCGGACTGGTCACCCGACCTGCTGCTCTCGACCAACTATATCGGGCGCGCGTGGTTCGCCTCCGCTTGCCTGCTCACCCGCGCCGGCATCACCGCCCGCGATCTGGAGCAAGCCGGCGACTACGATCTGGTGCTGCGCGCCACCGAGCAGGCAGCCGGCATCCGCCATGTCCAGAAGCTGCTCTGGCTGAGCGCGGACGAGGATGACAGCCCCAAGTCGCAACGCGCGGCCCTGGCCGCCACCGTCGCGCGCCGCGGCATCGATGGAAAGATCCTCGCCGGCCTGGCCCAGGGAACATGGCGCCTGCAACGCCCGACAACGACCGCCGGCCGCGTCTCCATCATCATCCCGACCGCCGGCACTGCCGGCCATGTCCGCGCCTGCATCGACAGCCTGCGCGCGCTCACCGCATTCAAGAATTTCGAGATCGTGGTCATCGACAACGTCCCAGCCAACGACCGGCCATGCCGGCAATACGTCGCCCAGGCGGCCGATCGGGTGATCAGAGAAACAGGCGCGTTCAACTGGTCGCGCTTCAACAACGCGGCGGCGGCGACCTGCACCGGCGAGTTCCTGCTGTTCCTCAACGACGACACCGAGATCGTCGAATCCGGCTGGCTGGATGCGCTGATCGAGCACGCGCAGCGACCCGAGGTCGGCGCGGTCGGCGCGCGGTTGCTCTATCCGAACCGCACGGTCCAGCATGCCGGCATGTTCCTGTCGCGGCCCGGCATCGCCCGCCACGCCTTCCGCCATTTGGCGGAGGACGAGCCGGGCTATTTCGGCCTGGCGCAGACCCAGCGCAACGTGATCGCGGTGACCGGCGCCTGCCTGCTGGTGCGGCGGGAGCTGTTCGAACGGCTGGCGGGGTTCGACGAGGCCCACGCGGTCGTCGCCGGCGACCTAGATTTCTGCCTGCGGGTCCACGCCGCCGGGCTGCTGACGGTCCTCACCCCGTATTCGACGCTGGTCCACCATGAGTCCGCCAGCCGGCGCCGGCTGGCGGAGCAATTCGACGCCGGCCGGTTCGAACGGCGCTGGGGCACCCTGTTCAGCGCCGGCGACCCGTATTTCAGCCCGCATCTCGACCGCCACGCCGACGACTACGCGCCGGACGACGAGCCGGTGATTTCGAAGTATGCCGCCCACCCGCTGTTCCGCCGCGATCAGGTGAAGAAAATACTCGTGGTCAAGCTCGACCACATCGGTGATTTCATCACCGCCATCCCGGCGATCGCGCGCCTGCGCCTGGTGTTCCCGACCGCCAGCCTCTGCCTGCTGGCAGGCCCGGCGGTCGGCGCCCTGATCGACGCCACCCCCGAAATCGACGAATTCATTCCGTTCGAGTTCTTCCATGCCCGGTCCGGGCTGGGGCAGCGTGAGGTCACGCCGCACCAGCTCGACGATCTGCGCGAGAAACTCGCGCCACACCGGTTCGACCTCGCGATCGACCTGCGCAAGCAGCCGGACACGCGCGCGATCCTGCAGCAGGCGGGTGCCAGGTTCCTGGCCGGGTTCGATCACCGGGGCGAGTTCCCGTTCCTCGACGTTGCCCTGGAATGGGAGGGCGACGGCGCCATGCAGCGCAAGCGCGGCCCTATCGCCGACGACCTGGTCAACCTCGTCCACGCGGTCGAGACCGCCAGCGAGCCGCGCCGGTCCGGCATCGGCCCGGCCTCGGGGCTGTCGGGAGAAGCACCCGGCTTCCTGCCGAAAGCCGCGCGCGCACTGTGGAGCCGCCCGGTGGTGGCGATCCATCCCGGCGTCGGCAACGTGTTGCGGCAGTGGCCGCCCGGGCACTTCGCCGCCGTGATAAACCTGCTGACCGAACGCGACCGGGTGGCCGTGGTGCTGATCGGCAGCGCCGACGAGGCGCAAATATCCGAGCAGGTGCTGGCGCTCGTCACCAGCCGTAAGTCGGTGCGTTCGCTGGTCGGGCGTGTCGGCTTGCGCGACCTGCCGGCGCTGCTGCGCTCCTGCGCGCTGTTCATCGGCAACAACAGCGGGCCGAAGCACATCGCCGCCAGCCTCGGCGTGCCGACCATCGGCATCCATTCTGGCGTCGTCGATGCGGCCGAATGGGGGCCGGTCGGCGACCGCGCGGTGGCGCTCGCCCGCGACATGGCCTGCAGCCCCTGCTATCTCGACCGCATCGCCGACTGCCCGCGCGACCATGCCTGCATGAAGCAGCTGGCGCCGGCCCTGGTGCACCAGATGGCGGAGACGTTCCTGGCATGCACCCTTGACTGACACGATGGATGCCATGATGGCGCTGGCGATCGGGCTTGCGACCCGCGCCGGGGCGGCGATCCTGGCCATCCGGGCGGCCGGGTTCGAGACCCTTGCCAAGCACGACCGATCCCCGGTCACCGCGGCGGACCATGCGGCGGAGGCGATCATCGTCGGCGGCCTGCGCGCGGCCTACCCAGGAATCCCGGTCATCGCCGAGGAGGAGGTCGCTGGCGGCCGCGCCGAGATCGCAGGCGACATGTTCTGGCTGGTCGATCCGCTCGACGGCACGCGGGAGTTCGTCGCCGGCACCGAGGACTTCACCGTCAACATCGGCCTGGTCCGCGACGGCCGCGCCGTGCTGGGCGTGGTCGGCGCCCCGGCGCTGGGCGAGCTTTTTTGCGGTGTCGTCGGCCGCGGGGCGTCCAAGCATGGCGAGACGGGCCGCCACTCCATACGCGTCCGCCCGCCGCCGCCCGGCGGTCTCGTCGTGATGGCCAGCCGGCATCACGGCGGACTTGCGGAACTCAACGGGTTCCTCGCCGGGCGCCGCGTCGCGAGCCTTCACCACGTCGGATCGAGCCTGAAATTCTGCCGGGTTGCGGAGGGCGAGGCTGATCTCTATCCGCGGCTCGGCCGCACGATGGAGTGGGACACGGCGGCGGCCCACGCCGTGGCGGAGGCGGCCGGCGCGCGCGTTACCGGCCTCGATGGCCAGCCTCTGTCGTACGGCAAGCCGGGCTTCGAAAACCCGCCCTTCGTCTGTGCCGCCGGATAGGGGTTTTCCGGTTCGGAATATTGTCCCTCCATCGAACGGCGGCTACGCTCCGTCTTCAATGGACGGGGGATCGATGGATGCAGCGTCGTGGTTTTTTGCGATGGGCCGGGTTGGGGCTATTCGCTGGGGTGGCGACGCCGGTCGCGGCGCAACCCTACTACAGCCGGCCGCCTTTGCCGCCGCCGCGGTTCGAGGTCCGGCCGCCGCCGCCGCGTGGCCCGTATCGCTGGCGCTGGGTGCCGGGCCACTGGCGCTGGAACGGACGCCGGTGGCTATGGACCTCTGGACGCTGGCGTTACTGACCGGCGCTCGACCTTCGGCGACGCGGCATCTCCGGACCGCAGCCGCAACAGGCTGATCGCGGCCGCGAGGACGGCTAGCCCGGCCGCCGCCAGAAGCGTGGCGGTGGTGCCGTTGGC
>JANXRT010000333.1 GCA_025356735.1 Acetobacteraceae bacterium
GTTGAGGGCGCCGCACGCACAGCGGCCGAAGTGCTCTGGGTCGCGCCCTTTACCGCCGCAACCAAGGCACACGAGAGACCCCAAACCCCGCCCGGGGAGCGCCCGGGAGCGCATCCCCTAAGTGAAGGGGTTCAAAGGGGCGACGGGCCCTTTGCGGGGTTTGGGGCAGAGCCCCATGCTTGCTTCGGTCTTGAGCCTGCCCCGGCTTACCGCTATATCCCCCATTCGCGTAGCCGGTCGGGATCGGCGGCGCCAACAGGAGCCATGACCATGAAGCCGGGCATTCACCCCGAATACCACGAGATCAACGTCATCATGACCGATGGCACCGAGTTCAAGACGATGTCCTGCATGGGCAAGGCCGGCGACACCATCCGGCTCGACATCGATCCGAAATCGCACCCCGCCTGGACCGGCGTGCAGCGCATGATGGACACCGGCGGTCAGGTCGCCAAGTTCAACAAGCGGTTCGCGGGCATCGGCGTCAAGAAGGAACCCTGATCCTTCAGCCTCGTATTTCCGCGCCGGAAACAACGCCGATCTCTTGAAAAAGGGGTCGGCGTTTGCTATTTCTGTTCTGTCGATGGTGCCCGGATGGGGCCGTCGGGAGTGGCTCGGGACTGGCCCATTCGGGGGGTCCTTGACTTGAACCTTGCTACCGCAGGAGGTTTTCTATGACTGCTTTCGATCTCACGCCACTGCTGCGTTCCGCCATCGGCTTTGACCGGCTGGCCCGACAGATCAACACCGCCTCATCCGTCGAGGCGTCGTCCTACCCTCCCTACAACATCGAGAAGACCGGCGACGATGCCTATCGCCTGACCATGGCGGTTGCGGGCTTTCGCGCCGACGACCTTGAGCTGACCGTGAAGGACAACACCCTGATCGTCAGTGGCCGGGTTAACCCCGAGGCCAAGCCGGGCGAAGTGCTGTATCGCGGCATCGCGACACGGGCGTTCGAGCGCCGGTTGACGCTTGCCGACCACATCGTCGTGGAAGGTGCGGATCTGCGTGACGGCTTGCTGTTCGTCGGCCTGAAGCGCGTCGTGCCGGATCAGCTGAAGCCGCGCCGCGTCGCCATCGGCTCCGCGGCACAGGCGGTTACCTCTCCCACCGTGATCGCCAACGATGCGGAAGGTGCGTCCCAGGCGGCTTGATCCGACGTCGGGTTCGAGGAGGGGCCGGTCATGCCGGCCCCTCCTTTCCTTGCTCAAGCCGGCTTGCGGAAGAACGCATCCGCGGCGTTGCGATGGTTCTGCTTGCGGTTAATGTCCGCCTTGACCCGGTCGATTTCGCTGTGAAGCTCTTCGATGTAAAGAGTGAGTTCGTCCACTCCCAGCGTGTCGAGACGCAGCTTCTCCAAGCGTTGCACCGGTCTTGGCGCTGCTTCCTCTTCGTCCCTGGCCAATTTAATCCTCCCGTCGATGGTGGGCGATCATGCTATAGCGGTATGGTTCCGCTTGACCCGTAGTTGCGTGCGGGTCATATCCCCCAATCCTCGCATGCTCGGCCAAATGGGCGTTCTGGCCCTGCTTGTCGCGCCCGCCTCCAAGCATGCCGTGATGCGGCACGAAAGTGAAATGCCATGACATTGCCGCTGATGCCCAAGGCCACCGCCGTTTGGCTGATCGACAAGACCGCGCTGACCTTCACCCAGATCGCCGACTTCTGCGGCATGCATCCGCTGGAGGTGCAGGCGATCGCCGACGGCGAGGTGGCTCAGGGCATCGTCGGCTACGATCCGGTGGCCAACAGCCAGGTGACCGCGGCGGAGATCACCCGGTGCGAGGCGGACGAGGAGGCGCGTCTGAAGATTTCCGTGACCTCCCTGCCCGGCCCGAAGCGTCAGCGTGGCGCACGCTACACCCCGGTGGCAAAGCGCAACGACCGGCCGGATGCGATCGCGTTCGTTCTGCGCAATTTTCCGCAGCTCAGCGAGGCGCAGCTCGGCAAGCTGCTGGGCACCACCAAGGACACCATCCACAAGGTGCGCGACCGCGCCCACTGGAACAGTGCGAACATCAAGCCGCGCGATCCGGTGATCCTCGGACTGTGCAGCCAGACCGACCTTAATGCCGCGGTGGCACAGGCCAACGAGCGTCTGGTGCGCGAGGGCCGGGCTGTGCCACAGCCGCCGGCCCCGGAAAATGAGGAAGCCGCCTGAAGGTGACGTAGATGGCGGCTTCGCTCACGTGCCGGGCCATGCCGGACTCAGCTGAGGCTTTGCTGCAGCCGATTCATTTCCTCCTTGAGCCGCAATTTTTCGAGCTTCAGTCGCGAAAGGGTCGAGTCGTCCGGTCGAGGGCGATGGTCTTCGTCGGTGATGCGCACCTCAAGGCTGGCATGACGTTCTTTAAGAACCTCGATATGGGACTGCAGGCTCATGATCCCTCCTAGGCCGGACTGCCGGGACTGGCGCCATCAGCGTAACGCCGGTGTCATGCCGGGCGCCATCTTTTTTCTTGTTCGTTGATGATGCTCCGTCATGCTCACCGATAAGGACTCATTGCTTCGCCGGCTGCATGAGTTTCGCAGCGAGCATCGTGATTTGGATACGGTCATCGTTCGCCTGTCGGAGCAGGGCAAGGTCGATCAGCTCCAGCTACAGCGGCTGAAAAAGCGCAAGCTGATGCTGAAGGACGAGATATCCTGGCTCGAAAGCCGGCTGATACCGGATAATATCGCCTAGTGAGGCGCCCCGGGGCGCTACCCCAATGCTTGCAGGTGGGGCGGGGTTTGGGGCAGATCCCCATCCCTGCTTCTCAGCAAGCCGGATGAACCAATGGCAACTGACCCGGTAGTCGGCATCATCATGGGCAGTCAATCGGACTGGCCGATCCTGCGCCATGCGGCGGAAACCTTGCAGCGCCTGGAGGTCGCCCACGAGACCCGGATCGTCTCCGCCCATCGCACTCCCGAGCGCCTACGGGATTATGCGATGATGGCGCAATCGCGCGGCCTGCACATCATCATCGCCGGTGCCGGCGGTGCCGCCCATCTGCCAGGCATGTGCGCCGCGTGGACCCGGATTCCGGTTCTCGGCGTGCCTATCGAATCACACAGTTTCAACGGTATGGACAGCCTTCTGTCGATTGTGCAGATGCCACCGGGCGTCCCCGTGGCGACGTTCGCGGTTGGCCGTTCGGGGGCCATCAACGCCGCGTTGCTTGCGGCCGGCATTCTGGCTCTGGCGGATGCGGGAGTGGCGAGACGCCTGGAAGCGTTTCGGGCCGAGCAGACGGCAGCGGTCGGTGAGCATCCGGTCGATCCGCCGGCGAACAGCGGACCACGCGCTTGACATTCCCGCTGCCGCCCAATTCGACCATCGGCATCGTCGGCGGCGGCCAGCTCGGCCGGATGTCGGTGCTGGCGGCGGCGCGGCTGGGCTATCGCTGTCAGATCCTGACGCCCGAGGAGGACAGTCCGGCCGGACAGGTCGCCTGGGGCGTGACGCTCGGCGACTATGAGCACCCGGCAACCCTGCGCGAGTTCGCGGCTTCGGTCGATGTGGTGACGTTCGAGTTCGAGAACGTGAGTGTCGAGGGGCTCAACCTGCTGGCCTCGTTGAAGCCGGTGCGTCCGGCGCCGGCGGTGCTGAGGGTCAGCCAGGACCGCATCGTCGAGAAGTCGTTCCTTCGGGATGCCGGCGTACCGACGGCAAGGTGGCGGCGTGTCGGCCTGATGTCGGAGCTGGAGGCGGCGTGCGTCGAGATCGGGTTTCCGGCAGTGCTGAAGACCACCAGGCTCGGCTATGACGGCAAGGGCCAAGCCATTCTGCTGGGGCCGCAGGACCTGGCCTCGGCCTTCGCAACGTTGTATCCCAAGCCGCTGATATTGGAGGAATTCATCGATTTCGCCTGCGAGATCAGCGTGATCGTCGCGCGCGGCTCGGATGGCCAGGTGACGGCCTTCGACGCGGTGGAGAACCGCCACCGCGATCATATCCTCGATGTCACCCTGGCGCCGGCGCAAATCTCCGAGGCGGCCGCGATCGAGGCGCGTGGCATCGCGCTTTCCGTGGCCGGCGCGCTCGATCTGATCGGGGTGCTGGCGGTCGAGATGTTCGTCGATGCCGGCGGCCGGGTGTTGGCCAACGAGATCGCGCCACGGCCGCACAATTCCGGCCATTGGACCATCGACGCCTGCCCGGCGAGCCAGTTCGAGCTTCATATCCGTGCCATCGCCGGGCTGACGCTGCCGGCGGCGACGCGCCATTCGGATGCGGTGATGAAGAACCTGGTCGGCCCCGAGGAGGCCGCGCTATGGCCGCGGGTGCTGGCCACGCCCGGACTCATCCCGCATCTATACGGCAAGCTGGAGGCTCGGCCAGGACGGAAGATGGGACATTTCACCCGGCTTTTTCCCCGCGGCGCGTTGCCTGGCGAATTTGGCATCCAGGCTGCGCTGGACATCCTGTAGCGTCCCAGATGGCACCCGATCGGTTGGGAAGATGCTCTAATCGGCCGTGGCGGCGGGCTGCTCGACGAACGCGGCATTCAGCGCGATTCTGGTGCTTTCGAACTCCCGCTCGATCCCAGCCGCGGCCGCTCGCGCGGCCTCGGCACCGCCGGTGCGCGTGGCGCGGATCACGGCGCGAAGCCGGCAGTCCAGCGCGCCCATCGCGTAGCTCGCGGCCATTCCCGACATGGCATGGGCCTCCGCCTCGATTTCGCCGGGCGTTCCTGAGATCAGCAGCCCCTGCAAGGCCGGCAGCCTTGCGGTGAGCTCCTCCAGGCAGTCATCCACCAGCCTGCGCAACAGCTCCGGCGCGAGATTGGCTCGCAGCTCGGCCATCCGCGTCGGCACCAGCGAGGTTGGTTGCGCCTCGTCCACGGGACTGACGACGTTGGAGGAGGCCCGATCCGGGTCCTTGACGGCGATGTCGATGGTACCCTTTTCGGGCGGCGCCCCGGTGGGTAACTTATTAAGGCCGCGGTTGGGATTGGCCGGCCAGGCGAACCGCGAGACGGCGGCCAGGAGGTTCAGCACCTCGACCGGCTTGCTCAGCACGTCGTTCATGCCGGCGGCGCGGCAGCGCGCCCGCTCCTCCGGCCCGGCATTGGCGGTCAGTGCGAGGATCGGCAGGTTCGCGAGCAGGCTGCCCGCGATCCGGCCCTGGGCGCGCAGTTGCCGCGTCGCCTCGTAGCCATCCATTCCAGGCATGAAAATATCCATCAGCACGATGTCGTAGGGAATTCGCGCGATCGCATTGAGCGCTTCCTCGCCGCCGTTGGCGACATCCACCAGATGGCCGCGCCGGCGCAGCAAGGTGGCGGTCAGAAGCTGGTTGGCAGGAATATCCTCGACCAGCAGAATGCGCGTCCGCGGCAGCAGCTTCTGCGTCTTGAGCTGGCCGCGATTTTCCGTCAGGCGCGGATTGTCCCTGAGCGGCAGCGAGAGCCAGAATTCGTTGCCCTGCCAGGATTCAATGCCCTGATCCATGCCGCCGGACACCGCCAAAGGCAGGTAGCCGATCTCGCCGTCCAGCAGGCTGGCCAGCCTCTGGCAGATAGCGAGGCCAAGCCCGGTGCCCGGCTGCTTGTTGCGGATGCCATGCTCAAGGCGGGCGAATGGCTGGAACAGCCGCGCGCGATCGGCCGGATCGATCGTCACCCCCGGATCGCGCACCGCGATGCGCAACCGCCTGTTGCCGGCTCCGGGCAGGCCGGGGGCGGCGGTGGCCGTCTCGATCGTCGTCGCGACTTCAAGCAAGACCTCGCCCGGAGCCGAGAACTTGGTCGCGTTGCTGACAAGGTTGATCAGGACTTGGCGCAGGCGACTGGGGTCCGTGGTCAGGGTTCGTGGCACGCCGGCACCGATCTGCAGCCGCAATTCGATGCCGCGCTCCTGTGCCTCGGTGCGGAACATGTCGAGCACGCCTTCGAGCAGCGGGCGCAGCGGGAACTCGCTCCGGTCCATCGAAAGCTGCCCGGCCTCCATGCGCGACATTTCCAGGATGTCGTTGACCAGGCCAAGCAGCGCGTCGCCGGCGCGGCGCGCCATGTCGACCAGGCCGCGTTGCAGGGCGGCCAGGGGGCTTTCGGCAAGCAGGGCGACACCGTTCAGCAGCGTCGTCAGCGGCGTGCGTATCTCGTGGCTGACCATGGCGACGAAGCGCGACTTGTCTTCCATCGCGGTTTCCGCCAGCGCCCGGGCCTCGCGCAGCGCGTCCTCGGCCTGCTTTCGCTTGGTGATGTCGGTGTAGAGGGTGACGAACCCGCCGGTCGGCAGGAAGCTGCGGCGCAGTTCCAGGATGCGGCCATCCGGGCGCGCCCGTTCCCGGGTTCCGGCCAGGTTGCCGACCCGCAGGGCCTCGATGCGCCAGGCCACTTCGGCTTCGACGTCCACCGGGCCGAACTCGCCGGCGCGGGCCTGGGCGCGGAGGATGTCGGCCATCGGCAGGCCGACGCGCAGGATGTCGGCAGGAACCCCGGTGTATTCGGCGAAATGCGGATTCCACTGCACCAGCCGGAAATCCGGCCCGATCAGCGCGACGCCGTCGGACATGCCGAGCAGCGTCGCCTGCAACTGGGCGGCCCGGGCGTCGGCCAGGGCGCGCGCCGCGACAAGATCGATGTTGGCCGCCTCCAGCACGGCCCGGTCGTGGTTCAGCTGGCTTTCGCGCGACCGGGCGGCACGCCGCGCCACCAGCAGCGCCACCGTCATCGTGATCAGCACCACGGTTATGACGCTGGCGAAGATCAGCGCACCCCGTTCCCAGGCCTGCGACGCCCGCAGCGCTTCCTGCAGGTCGATGCCGACGACGACGCTGAGATCGCGGCCGACGACACGGCGGAAGGCGTTGATCCTGATGATTTCGTCAGGCGCCGAGGGACCGATCCAGATGCCGCTGGGCTGGGCTGCCATGGCGCGGAACATCGGTGTGCCCACGATGTTGCCGCCGGGCTCGGCCACGACCGGTCCGACCAGCGCGTGCAGCTGACCGGACCCGGTTCCGATCAAGGCGATGAGGCCGGTCGCGCCAAGATCGGCGGCGCGGAAGAACTTCGTCAGAACCGAAGTGTCGTAGCTCATGGCGATGACCCCGGCGAACCGGCCGTCGGCATGATCGAGCCGGCGCACCAGGTTCATCTGCCAGGCGGCCGTCACCATGCCCCGCGTCGCCGGGCCGATGAACATGCGGCCGTCGTCTGTCGGCAGGTCGCGCCGGTTGCGGAAGTATTCGCGGCCGGCAATGGTCTGGCCGAGGAGTTCCGGGCGCGTGCTGGCGACGACGAGGCCGTTCGCATCGGTGATGATGACGTGTAGGGCGATGTCGGCCAGAACCATGGTGCGGGTGCGCCAGGCGTTGAGGTCGAACTCGGTGGGGTTGCGTTCCCATTCGCGTTCGAGGATGCCGATCGTCTGATCGATGGTCAGGAACTGCCGGCGCAGCTCCTGCTCGAACACCAGCGCCTGGTTGGCGACATCGGCGCTGGCATGGGCGGTCGCCTGGGCGCGCTCGGCGCGAACGGCATCCAGCGTGCCGATCCAGGTGACCGCGATCAGCAGCAGCCCGGCGATGACGATGGCCGCTTGCCCAAGGCGAATTTGCCGGATCATCGACCGGAATCCTGGCGCGAAAGGAGCCATGCTCTGGATTGAACCCGGCGGCGTCGGCATCCAGGAAAGCTCCATTGGGAGGGATCGCGCAAACTGCGGCCGAGCATATCGCCAAATTGATCGAAACGCACTCGCCTTTAAGCGATCTCGCCGGATACTTGCCGAGCCGCCACCCGGGTGCGATTGTCGGGCCGAAGACTGTGATGATGGCCCGATCGGCGTGGCCTGGTTGGACGCGAGAGGGCGGCATGGCGAAGATCAAGGTAAAGACCCCGGTGGTCGAGCTGGACGGGGACGAGATGACCCGCATCATCTGGGGCTTCATCAAGGACAAGCTGATCCTGCCCTACCTCGACATCGACCTGCGCTACTACGACCTCGGCATCGAGTACCGCGACAAGACCAACGACCAGGTGACGGTCGATGCCGCCAACGCAACCAAGGAGTTCGGCGTCGGCATCAAATGCGCGACGATCACGCCCGACGAGCAGCGGGTGGTGGAATTCGGCCTGCGGCGGATGTACCGCAGCCCGAACGGCACCATCCGCAACATCCTGGACGGCACGATCTTCCGCGAGCCGATCATCTGCCGCAACGTGCCGCGGCTGGTGCCGCACTGGACCCAGCCGATCGTCATCGGCCGCCATGCCTATGGCGACATCTACCGCGCCACCGAGATGAGGATCCCCGGACCGGGCCGGGTTCGCCTTGTTTATGAACCAGCCGACGAGAGCGAGCGCGCGCAAATCCTGTCGGTGCACGACTTCAAGGGTCCCGGCGTGGCCATGGGCATGCACAACACCCAGCTGTCGATCGACGGCTTTGCCCGCGCGACTTTCAACTATGGCATTTCGCGGAAATACCCGGTCTATCTTTCGACCAAGAACACCATCCTCAAATCCTACGACGGCTTCTTCAAGGACCGCTTCCAGGAGATTTTCGACGCCGAATTCAAGGCCGAATACGACGCGCTCGGCCTGACCTACGAGCACCGGCTGATCGACGACATGGTCGCCTGCGCGCTGAAATGGGCGGGCGGCTACCTGTGGGCGTGCAAGAACTACGATGGCGACGTGGAAAGCGACATCGTGGCGCAGGGCTTCGGCTCGCTCGGCCTGATGACCTCGGTATTGCTCAGCCCGGATGGCAACACGGTCGAGAGCGAGGCGGCGCACGGCACCGTGACGCGTCACTACCGCGAGCATCAGAAGGGCCGCGAGACCTCGACCAACCCGATCGCCTCGATCTTCGCCTGGACCCGGGGCCTGCAGTATCGCGGCCGGTTCGACGCGACGCCGGACGTGACGGCTTTCGCCGAGACGCTGGAGCGGGTCTGCATCGAGACGGTCGAGAGCGGCCACATGACCAAGGACCTCGCCTCGTTGATCGGGCGCGAGCAGCCGTGGATGAACACGCAGAATTTTCTGGTCAAGATCGACGATAACCTGAAGATCGCGATGGCCTGATTTCAGGTTGATTGCAGGGGGATGTTGATGAACGATCATAGCGAAGCCATGGGCCAGCATCGGTTCCCGCTGGGGCGTCGGGCCATGGTGAGGTCGGGCGTCGTCACCGGTCTTGCCCTCGCCGCAGCCGGGGCGGAGGCGCAGGCGATCCACACCGACAGCAGCGGGGTCGTGGCGGGCGACATTCAGGTGGCGACCGAGGCCGGCAACATCCCGGCCTACTTCGCACGCCCGGACAAGGATGGCAGCTTCCCGGTGATCCTGGTGATCGAGGCCATCTCCGGCATCGACGAGTATCTCCGGGATGTCTGCCGGCGGTTTGCCAAGGCCGGGTATCTCGCGGTCGTGCCGGAAATCTATGCGCGCCAGGGCGACCTGAGCAAGATGACCGACATTCCCCAGATTTTCAGCCAGGTCGTCTCCAAGGCGCCGGACGCACAGGTGATGAGCGACCTCGATGCGACCGCCGCGTGGGCCGCCGACAACCATGGCAACCTCGCCAAGCTGGCGGTCACGGGGTTCTGCCGCGGCGGACGCGGCGTATGGCTGTATGCCGGGCATAATCCGCGGCTGAAGGCGGCTGTCGCGTGGTATGGTTCGCTTGGCGGCGGCGCCACCGAAATCCAGCCGAAAACGGCTTTGGACCTGGCCGACCAGATTCGCTGCCCACTGTTAGGCCTCTACGGCGGCAAGGATGCGAGCATTCCTGTCGATCAGGTACGTACCGCTGAAGCGCGCGCCAAGGCCGCTGGCAAGACCGTGGAGATCGTCATCTACCCCGAGGCCGGGCACGCGTTCCATGCCGATTTTCGGCCAAGCTACAACCGCGAGGCGGCCGAGGACGGATGGCGGCGCATGCTCGCCTGGTTCGAGAAATACGGCGTCGCTTGATTGCCCATGGCGGCTCGAAGCGGTTCTTTTCCGACGCGCTGAAACATCCGCTGCCCTGACACGTTGCGATGGTCAACGTGGAGGGCGACATGCAGCAGCGCTGGCCGGACCGGCTTTGGATCGTGCGTCATGGCGAAAGCGCCGGCAATGTCGCGCGCGACGCGGCGCAGGCCGCCCGGCTGGCGCGCATCGACATCCCGATTCGCGACGTGGATGTGCCGCTCAGCGAGCTGGGCCAGCAACAGGCGAGTTCGCTCGGACGATGGTTCGCCGCCATGGAGCCGGATCAGCGGCCGGACACCCTGCTGGTCTCGCCCTATTTGCGGGCGCGCCAGACCGCGATGCATATCCGCGATGCCGGCGGGATGCATCCGGAAGCCGTCTCGGAGACGGATGAAAGATTGCGCGAGAAGGAGCTTGGGCTGCTTGATCGGCTGACCCGCTACGGTATCGAGCAGAACTTTCCCGAGCAGGCCGAGCTTCGCGCCCGGGTCGGCAAGTTCTATTACCGGCCGCCCTGCGGCGAAAGCTGGTGCGATGTCGTGCTGCGGCTGCGCAGCGCGCTCGACACGGTCAGCCTGCATCATGGCGAAAGACGGGTTCTGATCGTCAGCCACCAGGTCGTCGTGCTTTGCCTGCGATACCTGCTCGAGACCCTGGACGAAGCGGAAATCCTGGCGATCGACGGACAGGGCGATGTCGCCAATGCCGGGGTCACGGAATACGCGTTCGACGCGTCGGCCGGCGCCAAGGGAGGCATGGCGCTGCGGCGCTACAACTTCACCGCGTCGATGGAGCGCGAGGGCACGCCGGTGACGGCGGAACCCGATGCCGGCGCGGTGGCGCGGTGACGCCGATCGACGCGGCGCTGCTGCGCGAGCTGCCACTGCCGAACCACGAGAGCAGCGACAGCAAGGAGGGGCGCGGCACCGTGCTGGTGATCGGCGGCAGCGTCGAGGTGCCGGGCGGCGCCACGCTGGCCGCCACCGCGGCCTTGCGGGCCGGTGCCGGGCGCCTGCAGATCGCCACATGCCGCAGCCTGGCGGCGGTGATCGGCGTCACCCTGCCCGAGGCGCTGGTGATGGGGCTGCCGGAGACTTTCGCCGGCGGCATCGCTCCCTACGAGCTTAGTCGGCTGATGGCGCGCGCCAACCACGCGAACGCGGTGCTGATCGGGCCTGGCATGACGGACGCCGACGCGATCCGCGGCATGGTCTGCGGCGTCCTGTCGGAAGTCGATGGCCCTTGCTTCGTGCTCGATGCCGGGGCGCTCGCGGACCTGGTGTCGCACCCCCCTGCCCGCGAGGCGCTGGCGCGCCATGCCGGGCGGGTCGTGCTCACGCCACATGCCGGCGAGATGGCGCGGATGATCGGGATCTCACGGGCGGAGGTCGAAGCCGATCCGTTGCAGGCCGGACGCCGGGCCGCCTCGCTGCTCCAATGCGTCGTTGTCATGAAGGGCGCGCATACGCATGTCGTGTCTCCGCAGGGCGAGGCGTGGCTGTTCGATGAAGGCACCGTGGGGTTGGCGACGTCGGGCAGCGGCGACACCCTGGCGGGCGTCATCGCCGGGTTGCTGGCGCGCGGCACGGCGCCGCTTCGCGCGGCGGTGTGGGGGGTTTTCCTGCACGGCCATGCCGGCAACCGGCTGATGCGCCATCACGGCGGCATCGGGTTTCTGGCCAGCGAGCTGCTGGCGGAGATACCGTCGGTGATGAGCGAGGCGATGCATTAGCCGGAAAGCAGGAAGCAGGTGGGGTGGCCGGCAACTTCGCCGGCCACGCCATCCGCTTACAGCATCGGCCGACCGCCGGTGACGGGTATCAGCGCGCCGGTCATGTAGCTCGCCTCATCGGACGCCAGCAGCACGTAGGCGCCTGCCAGCTCGGCAGGCTGTCCGGCGCGGCCCAAGGGCGTCTCCGCGCCGAAGCTCTGGACCGTCTTGTCGGGCATCGTCGAGGGGATCAACGGCGTCCAGATCGGGCCGGGTGCCACGCAGTTCACCCGGATGCCCTTCTCCGCCACCATCTGCGCCAGCCCGGCGGTGAAGTTGGCGATCGCGCCCTTGGTGGTGGCGTAGGCGAGCAGATTGGGCAAGGGGTTCTTGGCGTTGATCGAGGTTGTGTTGACGATCGCCGAACCCGGCTTCATCCGCGGTATCGCCGCCTTGCACAGGTAGAACTGCGAATGGATGTTGGTGCGGAACGTCAGGTCCC
>JANXRT010000405.1 GCA_025356735.1 Acetobacteraceae bacterium
AGACGATCGCGCCGGCATCAAGATCGCGGCTCGAAAGATCAACCCGAAGCTCGGCGCCGTTGCGGAGTAAAAAGTCCATGCCCTCCGCCCACCCGATCAGATCGGCTCCGAGATCAGGCGAAAACGGCGCAAACACCACCCCCAGCACCGGCACGCCATCCCGCAAAAGTCCGACCGAGACGGCGCTGCCGCGGGCACCCTGAAGGAAGGCGCGGGTGCCATCCTGCGGATCGACCAGCCAGCAATACGGCCCGGGATTTTCGACAATGCCGCATTCCTCGCCGACGAACCTCGCCGGAACCAGCTCCAACAGCTTTTCGCGCAGGAACAGCTCGAGCTCGACATCGATGTCGGCCTTATCCGGGGCGCCGGTCAGCATCACCCCGCGAGGTCCGTCCGGCAAAATGAATTCGGCCGCCAGCATTGCCCCCGCCTGTTCCACGATCGCGATCACCTGGGGCAGGATCGCACGCAGCAGCTCGTCCATTACCAAAACACTCCGGCCGGCACCTGCGGCGGGATCAGTGTATATCCGGTCATTGCCGCGATGAAGAGCACCATGCCGCGTGAAGATGGGCCAGTTGAAGCTGAGGTGCCGGCGCGCTATGCCCGCACCGTAATGGATATTGCCACCCAAACCGGCAACCACGTCGCCTCGCATGCCGGGCCGCTGCCGGCCTATCGCGCCATGCTGGCGGCCGGCGAGCTGGCGCACGATCCGGCCCAGCGCCTTGCTGCCGAGCGGCTGCAGCATCTATGGGTGCAGTTGCGCGGCTACGATCCGCCAGCCCGGGCTGAGGAACATAGCGGCTTCCTGTCGCGCCTGCTGCACCGCCGCCGGGTCGATGAGGCGGCACATGACCGGCCCAACGGACTTTATCTTGTGGGAGAAATCGGGCGCGGCAAATCCATGCTGATGGACCTGTTCTTCGCCACTGCCGACGTCGCGCGCAAGCGGCGCATCCATTTCCACGCCTTCGTGCAGGAGGCCCATGGCCGCATCCACGCCTTCCGCCGCGCGGACCCCGACCTGGCCGACCCGATACCGATGCTCGCCGACGCCATCGCTGACGAGGCCGCCCTGCTGTGCTTCGACGAGTTCCAGATCAACGACATCGCCGACGCCATCCTGCTCGGCCGGCTGTTCCAGGCGCTGTTCGAACGCGGCGTGATCGTCGTCGCGACCTCCAACACACCCCCCGACGACCTGTTCCGCGGCCAGCCTGGGCGCGACGCGTTCCTGCCGTTCATCGAGCTGATCAAGCAGCATCTCGACGTGCTGGCGCTTGATGCCGGGCGCGATTTCCGCCGCCACCGGTTGGCCGGGGTTTCAACCTGGCACGTGCCTTCGGGCTGGCAAGCCGACGCGGCGCTGGACCGTGCCTTCCTGGAGCTCAGCGGCGGCACCGCGCCAAGGCGCGCGACCCTGACCGTCATGGGCCGTACCTTGGTGGTGCCGCTCGCCGCCGACAGCGTGGCACGGTTCGACTTCGACGCGCTGTGCGGCCAGCCGCTCGGCGCCGGCGACTACCTGGCGCTGGCGACGCATTTCCATACCCTCGTGCTCGACGGAGTGCCGCGGCTCTCGCCCGCCAACTACGACGTTGCACGTCGGTTCATCGTGCTGGTGGACGCGCTGTATGACCACCGCGTCAAGCTGATCGCCTCAGCCGACGCCGAGCCGGACCAGCTTTACGAGCGCGGCGAGGGGGCACGGGCGTTCGAGCGCACGGCGTCGCGGCTGGTGGAGATGCAGAGCGACGATTGGAAGCGGCTGCCGCACTTGACATAGCAAGGCCAGGGCTCTGCCCTGGACCCGCCAAGGGGCGGAGCAGGCAAAGGTTCCGACTGGCCATCTTTGGACAGTTGGAATGCCTGCGGAGGGCGTCGCCCCTTGTATCCCCTATCCTTAAGTGATGCGCCCCGGGGCGCTACCCCGGCGGGGTTTGGGGCAGAGCCCCGTGCGTACTACTAGCAGACCGTGTGGAAACGCGCCTGCGCTGTCACCCTCGTGAAGTCGACCGGGGGGAAGTGCACGGCGGGGTGCTGGTGAACCGCAGAGGCGGCTAGACGGAAAACACCGGTTCGACGTCACGACTGCAGGCGCGCGTGCCGTTCAGCCCGGCAAAGCCGGCACGCATGCGCCTTTCAGGCCGCCACCGCGGCCATCAACTCGCCGAAGCCGACGAGATTGAGCACCCGCCGGAGATTGTAGGCCAGCGCGGTCAGACTGAATTCGGCCCTGACCTTCTCCAAGCCGCGCATCAGAAACGCGCCCTGGTTCATCCATTGCTTGATCGTGCCAAATGGATGTTCGACGGTCTCGCGACGACGATCCAGGACGTCCGGGCGCTTGGCCAAGCGCTCCTGCATCCGGTCCAACACCGCTTCGTTCTCCAGCCGCGAAACCGTGCGAAACCTGCCCGCCGTGCATTGCGAACGGATTGTGCAATCATCGCACGCCAGCTTGTTGACGTAGTTGATCTTCTTCAATCCTCGCAGAAGAGACGATGAATAGGGATACAGATGCCGGCCTGCCGGGCAAACAAAGCTGTCGCTAACCGCGTCGTATTGGAACTCATCCTTGCGGAACAGGCCCGCTCTGACCGAGGGACCACGCTGCGGGCGCGGCACATAAGGGTCCATCCCGGCCTTCTCGCAGGCCTCGATGTCCTCGATCTTGAAGTAGCCCTTGTCGGCGACGACATCGATTGTTTCGACTTCGAGAATGTCGCGCGCGGCCTGCGCGGTTTGCGTCAACAGGCCCATGTCGACGACCTGATTGCTCACGGCTTGTTCGACAATCATCTTGTTCTTCGCGTCGATCGC
>JANXRT010000144.1 GCA_025356735.1 Acetobacteraceae bacterium
GGCGTCGGACACCGCGCGGCTCTGGTTTGAGGACAACCGCTACCAGGACTACCTCTATTTGCACGGCCTGTCGGTCGAGATGGCCGAGGCGATGGCCGAATACACCCACAAGCGCATCCGCGCCGAACTCGGCTTCTCCGCCGAGGACGACCGCGACATGGAAAAGATGCTGTCGCAATCCTACCGCGGCTCACGCTACTCGTTCGGCTATCCCGCCTGCCCGAAGCTGGAGGACCAGGCCGCGTTGCTGCAGCTGCTCGGCGCCGACCGCATCGGCATTTCGCTGTCGGACGAGTGGCAGCTGCACCCCGAACAATCGACCAGCGCGATCGTGGTGCTCAATCCCAAGGCCAAGTATTTCTCGGTTTAAACGAGAGTACGCCGTGTGATCCGATCGTGCCGACCGTTTCGGTTTCGACAGCCTAAGTCGTTATTTTACCCTTCCGGGCCTTGGATTCGAGAAGCTCCTGCTCCCGAAGTCCATCGTAAGTGTCGGGAAACTTTACAGTTTAGTGAGATACAATTTTTTGTAATAAATAAGTATTTGAAAATAAACAGTCTTATATTATAGCACGACTTTTGCAATGGTTTTTGTCAATCCAGTTTTTGATCGGAAAACGTCCTATGAACAGAGTGACTCTCGCTGCCGTCGCCGCCGTGTGCCTCTTGTTCGCCATCGCCGCGCCGTCGCGCGCTGCCGTGATCTACAGCAACGTCCCTGACCTATCGTCCAGCCAACTTGCAAATTGCGCCTATAACACCGTCTGCGGGCCCAAGCTCTTCGGCCGCACCGCCTTCGCCGCCCAGGCGTTCACCTTGGCCGCCCCAGCCACAGTCGGCGTCATCAGTTATAACGCCATAGTATCCCTTGGCATCTACGCGACCGGGGCGAACTATGTCATCCTCAGCGCCGATGGGGCCGGTGGCCTCCCAGGTACCGTCGTTGCCCACGGTGCCGATATCGCACTGACCGTCACCACCGGTCCGATAGGCGTGAATAACCCGACCACCGATTACAGCTTCGAGATCGATCCGTTGTGGCTTGCGGCCGGATCGTACTACGTTGCCATCCAGGACATCACCACCAATCAGTTCGATTTTTTATCCAAGGGCGTCGCCACCAGTGGTGCTGCGCAATCCAACGATGGCGGCAGCACCTGGGCTCTGAAGTACGAGGTCTTCACCAGCGTTGCGGTGTCGCTCTCCACCCCACTGCCGGAGCCGACATCCATGGCGCTTCTCGGCGTTGGCGTCGCCGGCCTCAGCCTGCGCCGCCGCCGCGCCTGACCTTGATCAGCTCGGCGCTTCAACTCGCCGACTGGGTCCGATAGGGTTTTTGTGGACATGCTGAACCGTTGTCATTGCATCGTCCTGTTGCACAGGACCGGCTGGTTTTATTCATAGGCTGATGTTTTCGAAGCAGGATGAGCGGTGACGAGTACCATTTCTTCAAGTTGTTGCATTCGACGAAATTATGGCGAAGTCGTTGAGCAATCGGCCTGAAGAAAGATCACAGGCCACGCGTTCTCTCTCCCTCTCCCAAAAGGCCGCTTCACTGCCCGGCCGGGCGTTTCGGCGATGGCTTTATCGCTGCGACGTGCAGATCGCGCTGGCGAGGGATTTCCCCGTGGAAATCCGGTTGCCGCGCGGCTCGTCAAGGCTTGTCGCACGCGCGTTGAACCGCGCCGATCTCGACCATCTGCACACCGAGTTTGTCCCGCAACGCGCGGCGTTCCATGACAATCTCGCCACAGGTCTCGAGGGCTTCGCAGCCCTCGATGGCGGGCAGGTCGTCGCGGTCTGTTGGTTCGCGCGTCATCAGGAGCAGGACCCGAAGCGTCTGCAGTTTCATTTTCGGGCGACGCAGATCTACACTTTTTCCCTCGCGGTGGCGACGCCCTACCGCCGAACCGGAATTGCCGCCTCGCTGCAATGGCAGGCCTGGGCGCATTATTCCGCGGCTGGGTTTTCGGAGCTGATCCGGCTGGTGTCGCTGGAAAACACCGCGGCGCTCAAGCTGCATCTACACATGGGGTTCCGGCCATGCGGACGCGGACGGCGCCTGTTCCATGTGCTCGGCCGGCGCTTCACGCGCGAGTTCGATCACGAGCCAGGCCGTTTCGATGACCAGTTGCCGTGGCGGCATGGCCCCGGCGAGGCAAAGCCGGTCGCGAAGATCGATTTCGAATGGATCGCAACCGAGGAAAAGTTCCAGGCCCTGGCGCCGCAATGGCAGCAGCTTTGCGACCGGGCACGCACCCACTCCCTGTCGCGCGGCTTCGTCTGGCAATGGGCGGCCTGGACCCACGTCGCGGCACCGCGCGGCTGCCTGCTGCGCCTGCTGGTCGGCCGGGTCGACAACCGCGTCGTGCTGATCCTGCCGCTGGTGCGCGAGGGAATCTATCTGCGCTTCCTGTCCTCCGAGAAATTTGAATACCGCGATGTCCTGGTCGAGGATGCAGCGCAGGCGGACACATGGGTCGCCGCGGTCTTGGCGGAGATACGGGCGTTGCGCGGCCCCGCCTGCCTGGACCTGCGCGATATCCTCGCCTCCTCTACCCTTGGCCGCGCCTTTGCGACTCTGGAAACCGGCGGGCTGCGGCGGATCGACGGGTCGCCGATCATCCGGCTCGACCGGTTCGCCGCCTCCGATGATTATTCCAGGCACCTGCCAGCCCACATGGTCGCCGACCAAAGGCGGCAATGGCGCCGCCTGGCACGCCTGCCCGGCGGGTTCGCCTTCCGTATCGCCGCGGTGCAGGAAATCGAACCGATGGTCGACTGGATTTTCACCCACAAGCTGCGCTGGGCGACCGAGCGCCAGATACAGGTCGGGGTATTCGACAGCGACGGATACCGGCGGTTCATCAAATCCGTTCTGGGCGATGCCATGACGGAAGGCCGCGCCATGTTGTGCTGCATCGACGGCGAGCCGGGCATCGCCTCCGCCGGCTTCGGCTTCATCCACGACGATCGCTTTGTTTTCTACGCCTTTGCCTACGACAATGAATACGCCTCGTTGTCACCGTCCCGGCTGCTGCTTGAAAGCCTGATCGGATGGTGCCTGGACCAAAAGCTTTCGACGTTCGACTTCCTACCGGGCAACGAGGCGTATAAACGGATTTGGGCCGACGACACGCTGCCGGTGATCGACGTGCTGCTGGCACTGAACCTGCGCGGCCGGTTCAGGCTGTCGTGGAGCCGCCGCGCGTTCGGCTGGGTGGTTCGCAGCCGATGGCTTCGAAGCCGCTACGATCTCCTGCCGCCACGGCAGCGCGCCCGGCTGCGTAAACTATTGCTCGCAGATTGGGACCGCGTATCGTCGATGCACCGTGCCGCCGTTGGATCCTAAGCCACCCGCACCGCCCCCGCCGGCACCCCGCCGGTCCGCAGCCGCATGACACGCACGCGGTCGGCCCCCGGCCACATCAGCGCGAGACCGGCCACGCCGCCGGCGATCTGCATCGCGGCACAGACCATGAAGCCGGTGTGGTAGCCGGCCAGCGGGCTCGCGGCGCCCTCGATGATGCTGCCGTTGATGTAGGGCGCCAGGATGCCCGACAGCGTATAGATCGCGCCGAAGATCGCGATCACCGCGCCGCGCTGCGATACCGGCGTGAACTCGCTCAGCATCGGCGCGCAGACCACGTAGATCGGTCCGGTCAGCCCGGTGCCGAGCATCAGCAGCGCGATCTCCAGCGCGCCGCCGCCCGAACCCGGCAACAGCAGCAGCAGGCAGCCGCCGACGATCATCGGCACCGTGCCGAGCACCCCGCGCGACAGCCTCGTGCGCACGCCGCGGGTGGTCAACGCCTGGGAGATCACGCCCGAGCTGAGCACCGTGATCGCGCCGATCACCCAGGGCAAGGTCGCCAGCCACCCGGCCGTGGTCTGCGAGTAGCCAAGCCCCTTGACGATGAAAGGCGTCGACCAAGTCAGGGAAAGCGACAGCGACCAGTAGGCGCCGAAGCATGCCAGCGCGCAGCCGATGAAGGTCGGGCTGAGCAGCAGCTTCGAATACGGCACCCGATCCGACGTGTTGGCCAGCGCCGGCGGATCGCGCAGCGGCCCCTCGCGTCCCAGCACGTACCAGAATGCGGACCAGATCAGCCCGACGACGCCCATGACGCCGAACGCCCAATGCCAGGATACGTGCACGATGACCCAGTTTAGCGCCGGCAGCGCCAGGATTACGCCGAATGCCGAGCCCTGCGACAGCAGCGCCGTCGGGATGGTACGCTTCTCGTCCGGAAACCATTTATATACCGCGTGGGTGGCGACCGCCGCCGCCGGTCCCTCGCCGATGCCAAGCAGCACCCGACAGACCAGCAGCGTGGTGAAGCTGACCGAGAACACGATCGGGAACTGCACCAGCGCCCAGGATAGCGCCAGCAGCAGGATGATCCACCGGGTCGGCCGCCGGTTGGCGACGAAGCCGACGATCACGCCGGAGATCGAGAACAGCAGGAAGAATGCCGAGCCGAGCAGGCCGAACTGCTTCGGCGTCAGCTGCATCTCGGTCATGATCGGCACCGCCGCCAGCCCGACCACCGCCTTGTCGGCGAAATTCACCAGCATGTAGGCGAACAGCATCACCGCCACGGGCCATGCGCCCTTCGGCGTCTCTTGTGCGGTCATCCAGCTTCCTCCTGCCAGCAATGCCCAGTCCTAGCGGCAATGCCCAGTCCTTGCGGCAATGCCCTGTCCTGGCAGCAATGCCTATGCGATGAAAGCTTACCGCCAACGGGAATCGGCTACAATTCCCGACCTTGCGCGAACACCTGCCGATTGCACGAAGCCAGTTGCACGGAAACGGTTGGCTGACGGGCCTGCCACCCTCTGCTAGACGCTCTGAGCAATCGGACGAACCGCAACGGATTGGGCAACAAGTGGGAAAGGCAGAACGCATCGCCGGCGCCGGCATTGCCGTGGGCATACTGGTGCTGGCGCTCAAGGCCGCGGCCTGGTGGCTGACTGGCAGCGCGGCTTTGTTCTCCGATGCGCTGGAGAGCACCGTCAACATCGCGGCCTCGATGGTCGCGATGGCGGCGCTGCACCTCGCGGCCAAACCCGCCGACGCCAACCACCCTTACGGCCACGACAAGGCGGAATTCTTCGCAGCCGTTGTCGAGGGCGTGCTGATCGTCGTCGCGGCCATTTCGATCTTCCGCCACGCGTGGGAGGTCTGGCAGCACCCGATCGCGCTCGATGCGCCATGGCGTGGCCTCGCCCTCAATGCCGCCGCCACCGTGCTGAACTCGATCTGGGCGACCTACCTGTTCCGCAGCGCCCACGCGCTGCGTTCGCCGGCGCTGGCGGCCGACGCGCGCCACCTAGTCACCGACGTCGTCACCTCGCTCGGCGTCGTCGCCGGTGTGACGCTCACGGCATGGACCGGCGAGTCGGCGATCGACCCGATCCTCGCGGCCCTGGTCGGGCTGCACGTGCTGATCTCGGGCGCCGGCATGATCCGCCAGAGCGTCGGTGGCCTGATGGACACGGCGCCCGAACCGGTTGTCCTCGACCGCATCCGCGCCCTGGTGGCCGAGCACGCCTCCGGCGCGATCGAGGCGCACGATTTGCGCACCCGCCACGCCGGCCGGCTGACCTTCCTCGATTTCCACCTGGTGGTGCCGGGCGCCATGACAGTCGCCGACAGCCACGCGATCTGCGACCGGATCGAGGCCGGGCTGAAGGCGGAGCTGGACCAGCTGGTGATCACCATCCATGTCGAGCCGGAGATCAAGGCCAAGCAGACCGGCGTCCCGGTGCTGTAGGAAGTGCCGGCGGCATGGCGCGTGGATCGTTCTCCAGGGCCGGTCGCC
>JANXRT010000446.1 GCA_025356735.1 Acetobacteraceae bacterium
GTCAGACTAGAGAACCCGCTCTGCCACAGGATCCAGATAGCCAGCGCAAACATGACGACGTAGACCACGGGACCGCAGAAATCGATGAACCGGCGGATGCGCTCCATGCCGCTGAGGAAAATGAGGAGCTGGAAGCACCACATGAACAGGAAGCTGAACCAGCCAAGCGTGGACAGCCCCAGGATGCTGTCATGGGTGAGGCCGCCGGCTGACGGAGCCAAGGTGACAACCAGGACCTCCACCGCCTTCGAGGCGAAGTAGGTCTGCACGCCATACCAGACGATGCCGACGACACCCCGCACGATGGCCGCAAGGTTGGCGCCCATTACGCCGAACGAAATGCGGGCGACTACCGGAAAAGGAATGCCGTAGCGTAGCGAGGGTCGGCCGATCAGGTTCATCAGGAAGTAGACGGCCGTGATGCCGACAAGCATGGAGGTCAGGACCTGCCAGCCGGTCAGGCTGAGGAAGAACAGGCTGGCGGCGAAGGTGTAGCCGCCGACCGAGTGGACGTCTGACATCCACATTGCGAACAGGCTGAACACTCCCCAGGTTCGCCCGGCGGGCGCGGTCGGCGCCAGATCGTGATTGTAGAGCCTTGGGTGAGCACCGGCGACCGTGAGGACCGGCACTTCATTGCTTCCTGTCGACATTCCTGCTCCTCGCCTATCAAGCAGCCGTGCTGAGTACATTTGTGGCTAAGGGAGCTTGGCAATAATCAAGCCAAAGCTGGCGACTGCGGCGAAGCGCCAGCTCGTCACGTCTTGCGGGACAGACCGAAGGAGGGACTCAGGCTGAGATTGCACCGGCATTGTCGGGATGGCGGAAGCAGCTTGGGCGGTGGTCGTTGACCATGCCGATGGCCTGCATCAACGCGTAGCAGATCGTCGAGCCGGCGAAGCGCAAGCCATGTTTTCGTAGTTCTTGGCTGAGCCTGTCTGATAGTTCCGTGGTGGCGGGGACGCTTTCACCGGAGCCGCGTCGGACAATCGGCGTGTTGCCGACGAACGCCCACAGGTAGCTATCCAGGCTGCCGTGTTCGGCGATGATCTTCAGCACGGCGGCGGCGTTGTCGCGGGTGGAGGCGATCTTCTGACGGTGGCGGACGACGCCGGAGTTTGTCAGCACGTCGTGCAGCTCATCGTCGGTCATGGCGGCGACGCGGGCGATGTCGAAGTCGTGGAAGGCGGCGCGGTAGTGTTCCCGGCGGGCCAATATCGTGCGCCAGGACAGGCCGGCCTGGGCGCCTTCCAAGGTGATCATCTTGAACAGGGTGCGGTCGTCATGAACCGGCACGCCCCATTCAACATCATGATAATCACGCTCCAACTGGCTGGCCTCGGACCAAGCCCCGCAGCGCCTAACGGACGGGTTTGCAAAGGGCTCGCCCTTTGCCGGGTCCAGGGCGGCGCCCTGGCCTTCACTCACCTTTCTGAAGCTTCCGCTCGGTGATCTGCGCGAACAACGCCGCCCCAAACGGCGTGGCGTCATCGTTGAAGTTGTAACCGGGATTGTGCAGCCCGGCGGAAGCTCCGTTGCCGACGTTGATATAGGCGCCGGGCACCTTCTCCATCATGAACGAGAAATCCTCCGATCCCATGCCTGGCGGCTTTTTCCGATCGACGTTGGCTTCACCGACCAAATCTGCGGCGGCATCGGCGAAGGCCCTGGTTTCGGCGGCATCGTTGATCAGCGGCGCGAAGATGACGCGGAAGTCCACGCTCGCGGTAGCGCCGAACCCGGCGGCGACGTTCTCGGCGACGCGTTTCACGCCGGCTTCGAGCAGCGCCATGGTTTCGGGCGTGAAGGCGCGCGCGGTGCCGGAGATCGTGGCGGCTTCGGGGATCACGTTGTAGGCGTTGCCGGTGACGATCTTGGTCACGCTGAGCACGGCGGTATCGGCGGGCGGCACGTTGCGCGCGACAATCGATTGCAGGGCGGTCGTGATGTGGCAGGCGGCCAGCACGGGGTCGATGCTGGCTTCCGGGCGGGCGCCATGCGCACCGCGGCCGGTGATGGTGATGTCGAAGAAGGCGCCGCCGGCGGCCGACGGGCCGGGGGTGATGGCGTAGCTGCCGACGTCCAGCCCGGGCCGGTTATGGATGGCGTAGATGGCGTTGCAGGGGAAGCGCTCGAACAATTTGTCCTCGAGCATCGCCAGCGCGCCGCCCATGCCTTCCTCACCGGGCTGGAAGATGAAGTTGACCGTGCCGTTGAAGTTCTTCGTGGCGGCGAGGTAGCGCGCGGCGCCGAGCAGCATGGTGGTGTGGCCGTCATGGCCGCAGGCATGCATCCGTCCGGGGTTTTCGCTGGCATAGCTCAGCCCGGTCGCCTCCAGGATCGGTAGCGCGTCCATGTCGGCGCGCAGCCCGATCGCGGCCTCGCCGTTGCCCGAGCGCAGCACGCCGACCACGCCGGTCTTGCCGACGCCGCGATGCACCTCGATGCCCCAGCTTTCGAGCAGGCCGGCAACAACGTCGGAAGTACGGTGCTCCTCCATGCCGAGTTCGGGATGGAGGTGCAGGTCGCGCCGGATGGCGGTGAGCTCATCGCCGTAGCTCTTGATCGTATCGATGGCGGACATGGGAAGCTCCCGGCGGGCTGGGCTACAGCAGCCCGGCGATAATGTTGATGGTCAGCGCGAGGATGATGGTGTTGAACAGGAACGACAACAGCCCGTGCACCGTCGCCATGCGCCGGAATTTCCGCGACGTGATCTGCACGTCCGAGACCTGGAAGGTCATGCCGAGGACAATGGCGAAGTAGAAGAAATCGAAATAGTCGGGCAACGGCTCCTCGGGGAACTCAAGCCCGCCATCGACGCCGGATTTTGGGTCGGACGGAACACCTTCCGTCGTCGAGTAGTATTCGTGGGCGTAGCGGAAGGTAAAGCTGGTATGGGTCATCAGCCAGGACAGCAGCAGCGTGGCCCCGACCAGGGCGACATGCAGCCCGCGCGTGTCGCCGCTGGCGCCCTTGGCCACCGAGAACTCGCTGATTATGGCGGCGACGCTGGCCACGATCGTCGCCACGGTGATGGAGAAGATCGTCCATTCACCCTCCTGCTGGCGCTCGGCGTTGGCCGGCATGTGCTCCGGATCGACGGTTGCGAACATCTGTGCCGCCAGCAGCAGGTAGGCGAGGACGCCGATGTCCCAACACGCGAGCGTTCCCGAAACGCCGGCCAGATGCGGCCTGATCAAAGGAATCGAGATCAGCCCGACGAGGATCGCCAGGAACAGCCGGGCGCGGGCGCGAAGGATGCGGCCAAGCATCAGGCAAGCTCGGTCAGCAGCCCGGCCAGCAGCCGCGCCCGGGGCACCAGGCTGCGCACGTCGATATGCTCGTTCAGCGTGTGCATGTCGGCACCCTGGAGGCCGAGTCCGTCGAGCGTCGGGATCCCCATGGCGCCGGTGAAGTTGCCGTCCGAACCGCCGCCAGAGCTTTGGTGCGGGATCTCAAAGCCGAGCTGCCCGGCGATGTCGCTGGCGGTCCGCCACAGCGCCATGGTGCGGCTGTCTGGCTCCCACACCGGCCGCGTCACGCCGCGGGTCACGCGAAAGCCGACATCGTTGGAGCTGGCGCCGAGTGCGAGCATCTGCGCCACGCCCCGGTCAAGGTCGTCCTGGCGCTTGGCCATGCTCAGCGCCTCGGCCTGGCAGGTCGTGGTAACGCAGTTCACCCATCGGCCGCCATGGATGACGCCGACGCTGAAGGTGCAGTCGTCGCCCGTCATGTCCTCGATCTCGATCAGTTTTCGCGCCATCTCCCGGATGGCTGACCTTCCTTTGGCCAGTTGCGCGCCGGCGTGGCTCGGCCGGCCGGTGGCTTCGAGGTTGAAGCGCGCGATGGCGTAGCGGCCGGTGACCACACCGCCGTCTGGCCGCGCGGGCTCGGGCACCAGCACGTAGCGGTGGCGGCGGGCTTCGGCCTCGATCAGGTCGCGGGTGGACGGGCTGCCGATCTCCTCGTCGCTGGTCAGCAGGAAGGTGATCGGCAGCTTCGTCTCGATCTCCCGGTGCGCCAGTTGGCGGATGGCTTCCAGGGCGATGTAATTGCCGCCCTTCATGTCGCAGATGCCGGGGCCCCAGACGGTGTCGCCGTCGCGCCGCCACGGCAGCTTTTCCAACGTGCCGATCGGATGCACGGTGTCGAGGTGGCCCATCACCAGGATGCCCGGCTGGTTCTGGCGCGGATGCGGGAACGTCGCGCGAACGCAGTCGCCAAGCCCCATGCGGCCGGCGATGCGCTCGGTGCGCGCGCCGGCCAGGATCAGGTCGCGGGTCGCCAGATCCATCATGCGGTTGACGGCGCCCGCGTCGAAAGTTGGGCTTTCGCACTCCACCCACGGCCGCAATCCGGCCAGCATGGCGTCGGTATCGAAGGCTAAGGCGGCGATCGGGTGCATGGCTTGGCGTTCCTGTGGCGAGTTGGCACGGCCTGACGTTGGCATGTCGCCGTGCTCATTCCCACCCGGCATTTCCATCGGCGTTCATTGCGACGGGGTGGCGGGCATGCCACGGTCCGGCGGCAGGAAGTTCAAGGGTGCTGAGACGATGGGTGAGTTCGCGGCAACGCCGGGCAGGGCCGGCGCGGCGATCAGCCGGCTCGCCGCGCTGGCGCCCGGCATCGGC
>JANXRT010000451.1 GCA_025356735.1 Acetobacteraceae bacterium
CTTTGGAACCCCTTCACTTAAGGGATGCGCTCCGGGGCGCTCCCCGGCGGGGTTTGGGGCAGAGCCCATGCTTCTACTGTGGCGTATCCCCAGCCAAAGTGATCCGATGCATGACGCGACGAAACCCATGATAATCGTTGATCGGATTATGCTGCGCGCAGCGGTTGTCCCAGAACGCGACCGAGCCGGGCTGCCAGCGAAAGCGGCAGGTGAACTCGGGCTTGATCTGGTGCAGGAACAGGTAATTCAGGATCGGCGCGCTTTCGTCGTCCGTCATGCCTGCGAAGCGCTGGGTGTGGGCAGTGTTGACATACAGCGCGCGGCGGCCGGTTTCGGGGTGGGTGCGCACCGCCGGGTGGGCGGCTTCCAGGGTTTTCCTGGCGGTTTCGGTGCCGTCCGACTTCACTCGGTCCTCACGCGTCTTGCTGACGTCGGCCTTGGCGGAGGTCGAGATGCCGGTGGCGCCGTCGAGGAACTTCTTCATGCCGTCCGATAGCGCCTCATAGGCGAGGTACTGGTTGGCGAACAGCGTGTCGCCGCCATAGGGGGGCAATTCGCGCGCCACCAGCATGGTGCCCATCGGCGGCTGTTCCAGATAGGTTGTGTCGGAGTGCCAGACGCCGCCGAAGTTGGATGTCTCCTGCTCCAGCTTGGCGACGGCGATGATCTCCGGAAAACCTTCGATGCCTTTGATAAACGGGTATTCGACCGGCTCGCCGAACCGTGCCGCCAGTTTGGAAAACCGGTCGTTGGCCAGGTCCTGGTCGCGGAAGAAAATGACAAGATTGTCGAGCAATGCCTGGCGGATTTCCGCGATGGTGGCGTCGGGTAGCTCATCCGCGAGGTTGACGTCGTGGATTTCGGCGCCGAGCGCGCCGGCGATCGGCCGTATTTCCAATTGTGTGTTGCGCATGGCGGCGTTCCTATGCTGTGGCGAAAACCTAGCCGCAAGCGTCCGGGGTGAGAAGCCACGCCTCTTGACCGCGCAAGCTGTTGCCGCCAACACGCAGCGATGCCCGATCTGTTCCTGCATAACAGCGTAACCCGGCGGCGCGACCGGTTCGTGCCGATCGATCCGATGCATGTACGGATGTATGTCTGCGGGCCGACCGTCTATGACCTGGCGCACCTCGGCAACGCGCGGCCGGTGGTGGTGTTCGACGTGCTCGCCCAGCTGCTGCGCACGCTGTATCCGCGTGTCACCTACGTTCGCAACATTACCGACATCGACGACAAGATCAACGCTCGCGCGGCCGAGAGCGGCGAGCCGATCGCTGCGATCACCGCCCGCACCACCGCCGATTTCCAGGCCGACATGGCGGCCCTCGGTGCCGAGACGCCGGATGTCGAACCGCGCGCCACCGAGCACATTGCCGAAATGATCCTGCTGATGGAGCGGCTGATCGGCAGCCGCCACGCCTATGAGGCCGAGGGCCACGTGCTGTTCTCCGTCGCCAGCGATCCGGCCTATGGCAAGTTTTCGGGCCGCAGCCCAGACGAGCTTCTCGCCGGCGCGCGCATCGACGTGGCACCCTACAAGCGTGACGCCGGGGATTTCGTGCTGTGGAAGCCCTCCGATGGGGATTTGCCCGGATGGGACAGCCCGTGGGGCCGCGGCCGGCCGGGCTGGCACATCGAGTGCAGCGCGATGGCCTGGCGCTATCTCGGCGAGAACTTCGACATCCATGGCGGCGGCCAGGACCTGATCTTCCCGCACCACGAGAACGAGCTGGCGCAGAGCTGCTGCGCCTTCCCCGGCAGCTTCTTTTCCAGGTTCTGGGTGCATAACGGCATGCTGCTGGTGGGCGGCGAGAAGATGTCCAAAAGCCTCGGCAATTTCTTCACCGTGCGCGACGTGCTTGCGCGCGCGCCGGGCGAGGCGATCCGGCTGCTGCTGCTGCGCACGCATTATCGCGCGTCGCTCGATTTCACCGAGACGGCGCTGGCGGCGGCACGCCAGGAACTCGACCGGTTCTATCGCGCGCTGGAACGCCATCCCGATGCGGCGCCCGGCAATCCGCCGGCGTCGGTCCTGGCTGCGCTGTGCGACGACCTCAACACGCCATTGGCGATCTCCACGATGCACGCCCTGGCCGACGCCGCCTTGGCCGGGGATGCCGACGCGGCGGGTCAGC
>JANXRT010000457.1 GCA_025356735.1 Acetobacteraceae bacterium
CTCGATCAGGCGATCGCGCGCGCCCGCCACCGCGACGGGCTCGCCGCCGAAACCTCCCGCCTCGGCCAGGCGCTGCTCGCCCAGGGCGACGGCCTGGCGGAAGCCGCGTTGCGCACCGATGCCGCCGGCACCGACCCGGACCTCGCGGTGGCGCGGCTGGCCGAGATCGAATTCGAAACCGCGGGCCTCGGCCAGGAACTGGTCCGGCTGAGCGCCGAGCGCACCCGCGCCGAGGCCGCCTTGGCCGAGATGCACGACGGCCGCGACGCCTCCGCCTCGGCCCAGCAGGCCCAGCACGCGCTGGCCGACGCGCGCGGCGCGGCCGAGCGCTACGCCCGCCTGCACGTCGCCCGCGTGCTGCTGCGTGCCGGCATCGACCGCTTCCGGCGCGAGCAGCAGGGCCCGCTGCTGCGAACCGCCGGCGCGCACTTCTCCCGGCTCACCGGCGGCCGCTACATCCGGCTCGGCGTCGCCGAGGACAGCGCCGGCCGCGACGTGCTGCAGGCGATCCGCGACACCGGCATCGAATGCCCGGTCGAGGCGCTCAGCGAGGGCGCGCGCGACCAGCTTTTCCTGGCGCTGCGGGTTGCGACGATCGAGGCCCACGCCGCCAACGCCGAGCCGATGCCGCTGATCGCCGACGACCTGCTGGTGAATTTTGATGATACCCGCGCCAGCGCCGCCCTCGCCCTGCTGACGCAACTCGGCCGCGCCACGCAGGTCATATTGTTCACCCACCACGACCACATCGTGGACCTGGCCGCCGGGCAGCCGGGCGTTCACGTGCAACACCTGAGGGTTGACGCAGGAAGCATGGGGCTCTGCCCCAAACCCCGCCAGGATAGCGTCCTGGAGCGCCTTACCTAAGTATAGGGGTCACAAGGGGCGACTGCCCCTTGGCGGGTTTGGGCGGAGCCCAATCTTACTGCCTACGGCGTTCCCGGTTGCCGCCCGCTCGGCCCACTCGTAAAACGTGAAAAACCTTCCGCATCAGGAGCCCGCGGCCCATGGCCAGCTACCAGTATGTCTACGTCATGAAGGACCTGACCAAGGCCTTCCCGGGCGGCCGCGAGGTGTTCAAGGGCATCACCCTGTCGTTCCTGCCCGGCGTCAAGATCGGCGTGCTCGGCGTCAACGGCGCCGGCAAGTCCACCCTGCTCAAGATCATGGCCGGCATCGAGACCGAGTACGGCGGCGAGGCCTGGGCCGCCGAGGGCGTCAAGGTCGGCTACCTGGAGCAGGAGCCGAAGCTCGACGAAACAAAGACCGTCGGCGAGAACGTCGAGGCCGCCTTTGCCGAGCTGAAAGGCGCGCTCGACCGGTTCAACGCGATCTCAATGGAGTTCGCCGAGCCGATGGACGACGACCGCATGAACAAGCTGCTCGCCGAGCAGGCCGACCTGCAGGAAATCATCGACGCCCAGGATGGCTGGGAGCTCGACCGCCGCGTCGAGATCGCGCTCGACGCGCTGCGCTGCCCGCCCGCCGACTCCGCTGTTTCCTCCCTCTCGGGCGGCGAGCGCCGGCGCGTCGCCCTGTGCCGCCTGCTGCTCGAAAAGCCCGACATCCTGCTGCTCGACGAGCCGACCAACCATCTGGATGCGGAGAGCGTCTCCTGGCTCGAGCGCACCCTGCACGACTACCAGGGCACCGTCATGGTCATCACCCATGACCGCTACTTCCTCGACAACGTCACCAACTGGATTCTCGAGATCGAGCGCGGCCGCGGCTACCCGTTCGAGGGCAACTACTCCTCGTGGCTGCAACAGAAGCGCAAGCGGCTGCAGCAGGAGGAGAAGGAGGAAAGCTCCCGCCAGCGCGCGCTGGCCGCGGAAAGCGAGTGGATCTCCTCCTCGCCCCGCGCCCGCCAAACCAAAAGCCGTGCCCGCATCGCCAAATACGAGGAGATGCTGCAGAAGTCGCAGGACCTCGCGACCGGCGTTGCCGACATCGTGATTACCCCGGGTCCGCGCCTGGGCGGCATCGTCATCGAGGCGGAGGACCTTCGAAAGGGCTACGGCAACCGGCTGCTGATCGACGACCTCAACTTCAAGCTGCCGCCAGGCGGCATTGTCGGCGTCATCGGCCCCAATGGCGCCGGCAAGACCACGCTGTTCCGCATGATCACCGAGCAGGAGGTGCCCGACAGCGGCCACCTCCGCGTCGGCGACACGGTCAAGCTTGGCTATGTCGATCAGTCCCGCGACAGCCTCGACCCGACCAAAAGCGTATGGGAGGAAATCAGCGGCGGCACCGACGTGATCTATCTCGGCAAGCGGCCGGTGCCCTCCCGCGCCTATGTCGGCGCCTTCAACTTCAAGGGCTCCGACCAGCAGAAGAAGGTCGGCATCCTGTCCGGCGGCGAGCGCAACCGCGTGCATCTCGCGAAGATGCTGAAGGCCGAGCACAACGTCATCCTGCTCGACGAGCCGACCAACGACCTCGACGTCGATACGCTGCGCGCCCTGGAAGACGCCCTGGCCGAGTTCGCCGGCTGCGTCGTGGTGATCAGCCATGACCGGTGGTTTCTGGATCGGCTCGCGACCCACATCCTGGCCTTCGAGGGCGATAGCCACGTCGAGTGGTTCGAGGGCAACTTCCAGGCCTACGAGGAAGACAAGCGCCGCAGGCTGGGGGCGGAGGCAACCGAGCCACATCGGATCAAGTACCGGCCTTTAGCCAGGTAGGATGGGGCTCTGCCCCATACCCCGCCAGGAGTAGCGCTCCTGGACCCGGCTTACTTAAGGGGCTGCGCTCCCGGGCGCTTCCCGGTCGGGGTCCAGGGGCAGGGCTCCTGGCCTTG
>JANXRT010000463.1 GCA_025356735.1 Acetobacteraceae bacterium
CGACGATCAGGCGTTACGTTCCATGTTGGTTGAGCTGCTCACGGCGGATAATGAGTTCACCGCGGCCGAGGCAGCGTCGATATCCGAAGCTGAACATGCGCTGGGTGCCCGCAACGCGCGGTTCGACGCGATCATCCTTGATGTCGGCCTGCCGGACGGCGACGGCCGTGATCTCTGCGCTCGATGGCGCAAGCAGGGGATCAAGGTGCCGATCATCATCCTGACCGGCTCGGACGAGGAGAAGGACGTCGTGCGCGGCCTCGATTCGGGTGCAAACGACTACATCGCCAAGCCGTTCCGGCTGGCCGAGCTGCTGGCTCGGGTGCGCGCGCAGCTGCGCATATTCGAGAACAGCGAGGATGCGGTCTTCACCATCGGTCCCTACATGTTTCGCCCCTCGGCCAAGCTGTTGGCCGAACCGACCAAGAACCGCCGCATCCGGCTGACCGAGAAGGAAGCCGCGATTCTCAAATACCTCTATCGCGCCGGTGCCCGCCCTGTCGCGCGCCAGGTGCTGCTGAACGAGGTCTGGGGCTACAACGCTGCCGTCACCACTCACACGCTGGAAACGCACATCTATCGGTTGCGCCAGAAGATCGAGCCTGATCCGTCCAACGCGCGGTTGTTGCTGACGGAAGGCGGCGGCTACCGGCTGGATCCAGAGGGCGTGCCGGCGGCGGCGTAGCCAAGCGCCCTACAAAGCCAATTCCAGCATCACCGGCACATGGTCGGAAGGCTGCGGCCAATCGCGCGCGTCCTGCAGGATGGCGTGGCGTTGCAGCTGGCCCTGCAGGTCCGGCGTGGCCCAGATGTGGTCCAGCCGGCGGCCGCGGTTGGCAATCCGCCAGTCCTGGTTGCGGTACGACCACCACGTGTAAAGCTTCTCGCTTGCCGGCACGAAATGTCGCAGCGCATCGACGAAGGTCTTGCCCTGCCAGGCCAGCAGGCGTTCGGTCTCGACCGGCGTATGGCTGACGACGGTGAGCAGCTGCCTGTGGCTCCACACATCATGCTCCAGTGGCGCCACGTTGAGGTCGCCGACCAGCACGGTGCGAGACAAGTTTTTTCGCGCGGAGAACCAGGTCTGCGCCTCGGCTAGGAAATCCATCTTGTGGCCGAACTTGACATTAACGTCGCGGTCGGCCACGTCGCCGCCGGCCGGGATGTAGAAGTTGTGCAGCTCGATCGGGCCGCCGCGTGCGTCGATCTCAGCGGAAATGTGCCGGCAATCCTGCTTGCCGCACCATTCCTGCGCGACGTGAAGCCGGTTAAGTGGAAGCCGCGACAGGATGGCGACGCCGTTATAACTTTTCATGCCGGCATAAATCACGTGGCGGTAGCCGAGCGCGATCACCGGCTCTAGCGGAAACAGGTCGTCGGGAACCTTGGTTTCCTGGAGGCAGATGACATCCGGTTCGTAGTCGGCGATCAACCTGGACAGCAGCGGCAGCCGCAGCCGCAGCGAGTTGATGTTCCAGGTGACGATACGCACCAGATCAGACGATGCGCGTGCGCAGGCTGCCGACGCCGGCAACGGAACCTTCAAGCAGATCGCCGCGAACGACCGCGTTGACGCCCTCCGGGGTACCCGTGAAAATCAGGTCGCCGGGCGCCAGCGCCACCAGGCGCGACAGGTAGGAAACGGTTTCCGGGATGTTCCAGATCATCTTCGAAATGTCGGAGGTCTGCCGAACCGCGCCGTTGACGCGAAGCTCGATCGTGCCGGCTTCGGGATGGCCGATCTTGGCCGCGGGGAAAATATCGCCGATCGGCGCCGAATGGTCGAAACCCTTGCCCATGTCCCACGGCCGGCCGGCCTTGCGCGCTACGTTCTGGACATCGCGCCGCGTCATGTCGAGGCCGACGGCGTAGCCCCAGACGTGGTCGAGGGCGCTGGCTTCGGGAATATCGACGCCGCCGGTGCCGATCGCCACCACCAGCTCCATCTCGTGATGAAGGTCCTCGCTGGCCGGCGGATAGGGCATGTCGGCGTTGCCGGTGAGCAGCGCGTCGGCCGGCTTCATGAAGAAGAACGGCGGCTCGCGGTTGGGATCGCCGCCCATTTCGCGGGTGTGCTCGGCGTAGTTGCGGCCGACGCAGAACACCCTTCGTACTGGAAAAGAACCGCCGCCGGCGACCGGGACAGCGACGATGGCAGGCGGCGGAATCACGTAGTCTGTTATGGCTGGGTCGGTCATGTCGGACAATCCTTCAGGTCTCGCGGTAGAACATGAGCATTGCGCCGATGAAGATAAAGCAGGCCGGCCACACCCAGCCGGCAATGCGGCTCGCCGGTGGGACCAGCCGCAATTCTAGCCAGCGCGCGGCACCGGCGGCGATGCTGGCGAGCGCGATCGGCGTGTGGGTGATCTCGATCAGCAGCTGGTCCTTCACGTTGGCGATGGCGTGGCTGTGGGTCAGCAGCAGCACGCCGCCCAGGAACGTGACGATCGGGAACACCAGCGCGCCATGGCGCCGGGTCCAGCCGCGGGCCTCGCCGACGTTGTTGCGAACCCGCCACTCAAAAATTGCGAATGCGACTATCAGGACCACAAACACCCGGTGCTGCAGAACCTCGACATCGCGAAAACTGACGAAGAAGCCCTGTTCGCCAAGCGGCCACACCTCGGGATCCGAGCGCAGGAACAGGAACAGCGCCAGGCCGAGGAAGACCAGCGGCCAATGCCGCGCCGCCCGCACCCCGGCCTGGTTGGCGAGTGCCAGCAGCCCGATCACGACCACGAAGAGCCCGGCCCAGTGATGGTTGTACTCGGACCAGGCGATGTCGGCGGCATTTCGCGGCGGCAGCTCGCCCGAACCCGGGATGAAGGCGGCCTGAGGCGACGCACGCTGCGCAGCGGCCTCGGCATCCAGCCGGTTCTGCAACGCCGGCAGGGCTAGGTCGTCATGGCCCGGCGACACCAGCCGTGGCATCGCCGGCGTGTTGCGCTCGACAATCTCGGCGAAGGTTACCCGGTCGCGGGTCAGGTCCACCGCCGGCGGCACCGAGGTCAAGGATGCAGCGGCGAAAAAGATCGCGATGCCGACGCCGATCTCGACTTCGGCGAAGCGCTTGAGCCGCAGCACCGGCGTCGCCGGATCGGCCCGCAGCCGCTCGACCAGCCGGTAGTTGCCGAGGCCGAGGAGCAGCAGCATGGCGAACATCGATATCTTGGCACCGACCATGACGCCATAGGCAGTGCCGTAGAAACCACCCCAGGCGCCGATATAGGCCAGGCTCATGGTGACGCCGCTGAGCAGGATGCAGCCGACGCCGGCCATCGACATCCTCGAAAAACGCGCGCCGACGGCACGCCAGCCGCGCCCGTGTTCGACATGGGCGAGTGCCAGAAGAAAGCACGGAATGCCGCCGATCCAAATCGCCGCGCCCAGCTGGTGCAGCCCGGAAACCAGCAGCAGCACGCCGCGGCCGTCGAGCCGCGCCGCCGCATGGGTGGTGAGCGTCGCCGCGGCAAGCGCCACCACGACCAGCGCCAGCAGCATCGCCGCCGGCGCGCCGCCTGTGGCCGCACGGCCACCGCCGGAGAACAGCGTGATGGCAATGGCCGCCGCGACCGTGATCTTGACCATGCCGGCCAACGCGAATTCGGCGCCAAGCGTCTGCAACAGGCTGAGATCGACGGTGCTCATCAGCACCGCGACCTGCATGGCGACCGTCAGGCCCTCGCACACGATCAGCCCGACCGCCGCCCAGGCGGCGATGCGCGCCGTGCCGGCGAGCAGCTTGCCGCCGGCCGGCCCAAGTGGGCCGGCGAGCGGGCGGGCCAGCAGGATCAGGAACAGCACGCCGCCCAGCATCGCCGACTGGGCCGTGACCGTGAGGCCGTGCAGCACGATGGAAAGATAGCCGAACAGGTCGATCAGCAGCGACAAAGCCTACATCCCGCCGACGGTGAACGGCACGTCGCCGCGGGTGATGTGGCCGTCCACCGCCAGCACCTGCCAGCGCAGCGTGTAGGCGCCGGGCTTCAGCGTCGCCGCCGCGCGAAGCATCTCGGGCGGCGCGTCGGTGGCGGTATCCAGCACGGTCCGGGTGGTGTCGGGCGCCAGAATGGTCAGGCGCGATCGCGCCCGGTCGATGCGGCTGTTGAAGCGCAACTCGATGGCGATCCGCCCTGCGGGCAACGTTACCCCGATGGCTGGCGAGCCGCCAACCAGTATGGCATGCGCACCCGCCGCCTGTGACAGAACGACCATGGCGGCGGCGAACAGGACAAGCAGAAGCCGGCGGGGAAATTGACGACGCAAGCCGGATTCCTTTGGCGTGAGCGGAGGCCGCGTCTAGCCTGGCGGCTGGTTCGTGTCCAACTCGGACGGCTTGGCGCCGCAGGCAGGAAGATTGGGGCTCTGCCCCAAACCCCGCAACGGGGCCGTCGCCCCTTTGAACCCCTCTACTTAAGGGATGCGCTCCCGGGCGGGGTTTGGGG
>JANXRT010000149.1 GCA_025356735.1 Acetobacteraceae bacterium
GTGCCGACCGGCACGATGCCGTGCGTGCCTTCGGCGATCTGCCACTCGACCAGATCGGAAAATGCCTTCTCGTCGACCGATCCGTCCGGCCGCATCGGCGTGATCAGGGCGACGAAGGATCCTTTGAACATTGTCTTCTCCATGCCGGGTCTTCTTCATGCCGGCTGGCCCGGGCGCGAAAGTTAGGCGCGAGTGTCATACGCCGCAAGGCCGTCCCGGCATGTAGAAGATATGGTGTAGAACGGCGCATGGCCGTCTCCAAGCGTTGGCTCCCACTGCCGCTGCTGCTCGCCGGCCTGCTGCCGGGGATACCGGCGTTCGGGCAGGCGGAGGCCGGCGCCAATCCGATGGCGGCGATCCGCGCCGGGCACTGGGACGCGGCAGCCATGACCGCCTCCGTCCTGGCCGATCCGGCAGCGGCGAAGCTCGTCGCCTATTATAGGCTTTCCTCCCCGAACGGCGGCACACTGCACGAGATCGCCGCTTTCATCGCGGCGAACCCGGACTGGCCGGCACCGGCACTGCTCGATCGCCGTCGGCAGGAGGCGCTCGCCACCGCACCCGACGACATCGAGGTGCTCGGCGAATGCGACCGTGCGGCGGTGACCCTGGACCGGGCGCTGGTGCGTTGCGCCGAGGCGATGCGGACGGCGGGCCGGATCACGGATTCGGTGGCGATCGCCCGGCGAGCCTGGATCACCGGGTTCGCCGGCGCATCGGAGGAAGCCGGTTTCCTGGCGCATTGGGGCAATGGGCTGGAAGGACCGGACCAAGCCGCGCGGTTCGACGCCCTCGTCTGGAGCAATCCGGCCGCGGCCGAGCGGCAGATCGCGCGGCTGGCACCGGAATACCGGCCGCGCGCCGGGGCCTGGCTCGCCCTGCGTCGCGATGACCCGGCCGCCGCCGCCATGGTTGCAGCACTTCCGGCGGGCCCAAGTGATCCGGTGCTGATGCTGGAACAGGCGCGCAGCCTCCGCCGCACCGCCAACGATGGCGCGGCGACGGCCCTGTGGCTGGCCGCCGGTGCGCCGGCGCAGGATGCGGTGGCCGGGTTCCGCGCTCGCCTCGCCGAGTTCTGGAACGAGCGACAACGCCTGGCGCGGCAGTTGCTGCGCGCCGGCAACGATCGAGCCGCCTACGACCTGGTATCGGCGCACGGCCAGGGCAGCGCCGAAGCGATGGCCGATGCGGAGTTCCTCGCCGGCTTTATCGCGTTGCGCCGACTTGGCCGGCCGGACGACGCCGTGCCTCATTTCACCGCGCTGCTGCTTGCGTCGCGCGGCGTCATCTCCCAGGCCCGGGCGAATTACTGGCTGGGACGAGCGGAGGAAGCGACCGGCCGAAATCCCAGGCAGCATTACGAGGAAGCGGCGGCGTTCCCGACCACCTTCTACGGTCAGCTCGCCGCCCTTGCATTGGGCGAAGGGCCGGCCAGCCTGGCGTTGCGCATCAACGCGCTGCGCGATCCCGGATGGACCGAGGCACGGGCGAGCGCGTTGGACGGCAACGAACTGGCCCACGCCGCCACATTGCTGACCGGATGGGGCGAGCCCGGCCGGGCGAAAGCCTTTGTGCTGCGGCTCGACGAGCTGGCGCCGGATCCGTCCGACCGGTCGTTGTCCGCCCGGCTGGCGACGACGCTGGGCTTGCCGGAGGTCGCCGTGACGATCGCCCGGCGCATGGGCCGCGACGGTATCGCCTTGCCAGTGGCCGGATGGCCGGCGCCCGTCGATCCGCCGCCGGCACCGGTCGATCCGTCGATCGTGCTTGGGGTGATCCGCCAGGAAAGCAGTTTCGAGGTCGCCGCGGTCAGCGACAAGGGCGCGCGCGGGCTGATGCAGCTGATGCCGGGCACCGCCGAGCAGATGGCGCGCCGGCTTGGCCTGGCTTCCCCGGTCGCGGCGCTGACGCTGGACGGCGGCTTCAACATGCGGCTGGGCACTGCCTATCTTCGCACCATGCTGGAACGCTATGGCGGGTTTCTGCCGATGGCGCTCGCCGCCTACAATGCAGGGCCGATGCGCGTCGATGCCTGGCGTGTCGAGAACGGCGACCCGGCCGCCCCGGCATCGGGCGGGGAATCCGTCAACATGCTGGACTGGATCGAGCTGGTGCCCGTGGCCGAAACCCGCAACTACATCCAGCGCGTGCTGGAGAACGTCAGTGTCTATCGCGCCAGGCGCGGCGACGACACGCTTGTGCTGGACGCGCGTTGGAACCGTTGATGCGACCGGCTTCGGTCTGGAAACCGGGCCTCGGCCGGCTGATCGCCAGCGGTTTCGGCTGCGGCTTCGCGCCCGTGGCGCCGGGCACCGTCGGATCGGTCGTGGCCCTGGCGATCGGCGCCGGGCTGATGCAGGCCTCGCCCTACGCGCTGCCGACGGCGGCGCTACTGGCTTGCATCGTCGGCATCTGGGCGATCGCCGCCGCGGGTGGTGCCGCCGACCCGGGCTGGATCGTAATCGACGAGTTCGCCGGGCAATGGATCGCCATGCTGGCCCTGCCTCGGGTGTCGGTAGTCGGTCTTGCCGCGACGTTCGCCCTGTTCCGGCTGTTCGACATCGCCAAGCCGGGTCCGGTCGGCTGGGCCGACCGGCGCAAGACTGCCTGGGGGGTGATGGCCGACGATGTGATCGCCGGCGCCTTTGCGGCATTCGTCGTCTGGGCGGCATTCGTCGTCTGGGCGGCGTTCGGCGTTCAGGCAGCGTTCGCCGGTTGACGGCAGTTGCTATCCCTTAGCGCTTCCTTGGCGGCGCCTTGGCGTTTGTTTCTTCTGTAATTCATGGCTTAGGGCGGGTAGAAGAACATCGCAATCATTCAAGGACGGGTTACTATGCCAATCACGATGTTCCAGGCTTCCGTGCCGATCTGCCGCCAGTTGCTCGGCGCGCTGGACGGCGTGCTGGCCAAGGCCGAGGCGCATTGCGTGGCTAAAAAGATTGAAGAAGCGGCTTTGCTGACGGCGCGGCTTTATCCCGACATGTTCCCGCTCGCGCGTCAGGTGGCGATTTCCACGCTGTTCGGACGAATCACGCCCGGGCGCCTGGCTGGGGTGACGTTGCCGGACTTCTCGGCGGCGTTGACCAGCTTCGCCGAGTGCCGAGCGCGGGTGGCCGACTCGCTTGCCTTCATCGGCGCCCTGACCGCCGAGCAGATCGACGGCACCGAGGACCGCGAATACACCTTTCCGGCCGGCGGCCAGCCCAGGACCTTTACCGGGATGAGCTACCTCCAGGGCTTCGCCCTGCCAAACTTCCACTTCCACACCACCTGCGCCTACCTGATCCTGCGCCATAACGGCGTGGAGCTTGGCAAGGCGGACTATCTCGGCATCAGCTGACGCGATTGGCGATCAGTTCCTCCACCACCGCCGGATCGGCGAGGGTGGAGGTGTCGCCCAGCCCATCGACCTCGCCGGCGGCGATCTTGCGCAGGATGCGGCGCATGATCTTGCCCGAGCGGGTTTTCGGCAGGCCGGGCGCCCATTGGATCGCATCCGGGGAGGCGATCGGGCCAATCTCGCGCCGCACATGGGCGACCAGCTCCTTGCGTAGCGCGTCGGTCGGATCGCAGCCGATGTTCAGCGTGATGTAGGCGTAGATGCCCTGGCCCTTGAGGTCGTGCGGAAAGCCGACCACCGCCGCCTCGGCGACCATCTTGTGCGATCCCAGCGCGCTCTCGACCTCGGCGGTGCCCATGCGGTGGCCGGAGACGTTGATCACGTCATCGACCCGGCCGGTGATCCAGTAGTAGCCGTCGGCATCGCGGCGCGCGCCGTCGCCGGTGAAGTACAGGCCTTTGAACGTGGAGAAATAGGTCTGGATGAAGCGCTCGTGGTCGCCGTACAGGGTGCGCATGATGCCGGGCCAGGCGTCGGCGATGCAAAGGTTGCCCTCGGCCTCGCCGTGCAGCTCGTGGCCGTCGGCATCGACCAGGATTGGCCGCACGCCGGGCAGTGGGCGCGTGGCCGAGCCGGGCTTCAGCGCCGTGGCGCCGGGCAGCGGGCTGATCAGGATGCCCCCGGTCTCGGTCTGCCACCAGGTATCGACGATCGGGCAGCGATGCTCGCCGACCACGCGGTCGTACCACAGCCAGGCCTCGGGATTGATCGGCTCGCCGACGCTGCCGAGGATGCGCAGCGATTTGCGTGAGGTCTTGCGGACCGGGCCCTCGCCTTCCCGCATCAGGCTGCGGATAGCCGTAGGCGCGGTGTAGAAGATGTTGACCTGGTGCTTGTCCACGACCTGCCAGAAGCGCGAGCTGTCGGGATAGTTGGGCACGCCCTCGAACATCAGGGTGGTGGCGCCGTTGGCAAGCGGTCCGTACAGGATGTAGGTGTGCCCGGTGACCCAGCCGACGTCGGCGGTGCACCAGAATACCTCGCCCGGGTGATAGTCGAACACGATCTCATGCGTGTAGCTGGCCCATACCAGGTAGCCGCCGGTGGTGTGCAGCACACCCTTCGGCTTGCCGGTGCTGCCGGAGGTGTAGAGGATGAACAGCGGGTCCTCGGCGTTCATTTCCTCGGGCGGGCAGTCGGGCGAGGCGGCGGCGCAGACCGTGGAATAATCGTGATCGCGGCCGGCCTGCATCGCGACCTCGCCGCCGGTGACGCGGACCACGATGACGTCGGTGACATCGGGGCAGGTCTTCAAGGCCTGATCTACGTTGGCCTTCAGCGGCACCCGCCTGCCGCCGCGGCGGCCCTCGTCGGCGGTGATCAGCAGGGTCGAGCCGCAATCCTGCAGCCGGTTGGCGAGGCTGTCGGCGGAGAAGCCGCCGAACACCACCGAATGGATGGCGCCGATGCGGGTGCAGGCGAGCATCGCCACCGCCGCCTCGACCACCATCGGCAGGTAGATCGTGACCCGGTCGCCTTTCCTGGCGCCAAGCGTCTTCATGGCGTTGGCGAGCCGGCAGACGCGCTCGTGCAGGTCACGGTAGGTGACGCTTTCCTGGGTGTCGGGGGAATCACCTTCCCAGATGATGGCGACCTGGTCGCCGCGGGTCGCCAGATGGCGGTCGATGCAGTTGGCGGAGACGTTGAGCGTGCCGTCCTCATACCAGCGGATCGACAGGTCGCCGGCAAAGCGCGTGTTCTTTACCCGTGTCGGGCGGCGCATCCACTCCAGCCGGTTGGCCTGCTCGGCCCAGAAGCCCTCGGGATCGCGCGTGGCATGCTCGCTCATCGCGATATATCTGGTGGGATCGACATGCGCGCGGGCCGCCACATGCGGTTTCACGGCGACGACGATCTCGGCCGCCTGATCGGTCTTGGCCATCGGAATTCCCCCGGGTTTTTCTCAATTTCGACGCGACAATGTGCCTTCAGGCGAGCGAAATAAAGGGTATGGCCGGTAACGTTAGCGGCCACTCGGCCATTCGGCAGAGTATATCCCAGTGCCCGGCATCGACCGGCGCCACCGACAGCCGCGACAGCCGCACCAGCGCCATCTCCGCCAGCCGGGCTTCGGCCTTTATCTGGGCGAGCGTGACCGGCCTGCCAACCGGTCCGACAGCCTCCATGTCAACGCAGACCCAATCGCCGATCGGCGCGGTCGGATCGGGGTAGGCTTCCCGCACCACCCGCACCACGCCGACGATCTCGCGCCCGACGTTGGAATGGTAGAAGAACGCCAGGTCGCCCTCACGCATGGCACGCAGGTTGTTGCGGGCCATGTGGTTGCGCACCCCGGTCCAGGGTTCAATGCCGTTCCTGACCTGCTGGTCCCAGCCGAATGCATCCGGCTCAGACTTCACCAGCCAGAACTTCCGGTCCGATGCTGTCGCGGATATTGGAATGGAAAGGTTCACGGCTGCACCGGCAAGTCCTGTCAGTATCGACCCTGCCACACTAGATGATGGATGGCCGTGGTTGAAGCCGCCGTCCGGCGGGCGAGATCTTCAAACCGGCCGGGTTTTGGTCTAGGGTCGTCGCCGTGCAAACCAGTCCTGTCCTTCCGGCCCGCGGCGCCCCGGCGCGCAGCCTGCACCGCTTCGCCAATCCCGGGCGCTTCCTGCGCATCTCCGGCCGGGTGTTGCCCTTCCTGTCGGCGGCGGCGCTGGTGCTCACCCTGGCCGGGCTCGGCGCCGGGCTGTTCCTGGCGCCCGCCGACTGGCAGCAGGGCGACGCGGTGCGGATCATGTATGTCCATGTGCCGTCCGCCTGGCTGGCGAGCTTCGGCTACGTGGCGCTGGCGGTGTGCTCGCTGCTGTCGCTGGTTTGGCGCCATCCGCTGGCCGACCTGGCGGCGGCCGAGATCAGCCCAGTCGGCGCCGGCTTCACGGCGCTTTGCCTCGCCACCGGCTCGATCTGGGGCAAGCCGATGTGGGGCGCCTGGTGGGTGTGGGACGCGCGGCTGACCTCTGTGCTCGTGCTGTTCTTCCTTTATCTCGGCCATGTCGCGCTGGTCCGCGCCTTCGACGATCCGCAGCGGGGCTACCGGGCCGGCGCGATCCTCGCCTTGGTCGGCGTCGTTAACCTGCCGATCATTAAGTTTTCCGTCGATTGGTGGAACACGCTGCACCAGCCGGCCAGCATCGGCCTGACCGGCTCGCCGACCATGCATTTCGACATGCTGTGGCCGCTGGCCGTTGCGGCGCTTGGCTACACGCTGGCGTTTATGGCGATCGTCATCGCGCGGACCCGGGCTGCGGTGCTGGAGCGGCGCATCCACGGCTTGCTGATGGCGCGCGCTGAGGCGGTGCGATGACGCATCTGCCCTTCATCGTCTCGGCCTACGCGTTGGGTATTCTGGTACCGGTTGCCTTTGCCGTCAGCGCCATGGTGCGCTTTCGCAGCGCCCGCCGCCGGCTCGCGGCGATCGATGCCAGGCCGCGCCGATGACCCGCAAGCGCCGCCGGCTATGGATCGTGCTGGGCTGCGGCCTGGGCCTCGGCAGCGCCACCGCGCTGGCGCTGACGGCGATGCGCGACAACCTTGTCTTCTTCGTCTCGCCGTCCGAGATTGCGGCCAAGGCGCCTGCCATGGGCCGCGATTTCCGCTTGGGCGGGCTGGTCGAAGCGGGTTCGCTGCGCCGGAGCACCGAGCAAGGCCGCCCATCGTCGAGGTTCCGCGTTACCGACGGCACCGGCGAGGTCTCGGTGGTGTTCACCGGCATCCTGCCTGACCTGTTCCGCGAGGGTCAGGGTGTGGTGGCGCTGGGCGGCATGTTGCCGGACGGCAGCTTTCGGGCGTCCGAGGTGCTGGCCAAGCACGACGAGACCTACATGCCGCCCGAGGTCGCCGAGGCGCTGAAGAAATCCGGCAAGTGGAACCCCACGACCGGCAAGCCACCCGCTGCCGCGACATGGAACACCCTCGAGCCTGGAAAGCCGGTCGGCGGATGATACTCGAACAGATCCCGGAACTCGGCCATTTCGCGCTGGCGCTGGCAGTGGCGTTCGCCGGCGCGCAGGCGATCCTTCCTCTCTGGGGCGCTTGGCGGCGCAGCCCACGGCTGATGGCGGCGGCCCCCGCCCTTGCCTTTGGCCAGTTGCTGGCGCTGGGATCGGCCTATCTGTGCCTGATATGGAGCGCCCTGGTCGATGATTTTTCCGTTCGAAATATCTTCGAAAACTCGCATACGCTGAAGCCCGTGATCTACAAGATCACCGGAACCTGGGGCAACCACGAGGGCTCGATCCTGCTGTGGTGCCTGATCCTGGCGCTGTGCGGCGGTGCGGTCGCGTGGTTCGGCCGCAACCTGCCATCAAGCCTGCGGGCGCGGGTGATTGGGGTGCTCGGCTTGACTTCGGTCGGCTTCCTGACCTTCGCGCTGCTCGCCAGCAATCCGTTCCTGCGTATTTGGCCGCCGCCGTTCGAGGGCCAGGACATGAACCCGCTTCTGCAGGACCCCGGGCTCGCGAGCCACCCGCCAATCCTCTATGCCGGCTATGTTGGATTTGCGGTGCCGTTCGCCTTTGCCATCGCTGCCCTGCTGGAGGGCCGCGTCGATGCCGCCTGGGGCCGCTGGGTGCGGCCCTGGTCGCTCGCCGCCTGGGCGGCGCTGACCACCGGCATCGCGCTCGGCTCATGGTGGTCGTACTACATCCTCGGCTGGGGCGGCTACTGGTTCTGGGACCCGGTCGAGAACGCTTCGCTTCTGCCCTGGCTCACCGGCACCGCCCTGGTCCATTCGGCCATCGTGGTCGAGAAGCGGGAGGCACTGAAGACCTGGACCGTGCTGCTGGCGATCGGCACCTTCTCGCTTAGCCTTTCCGGCACGTTCCTGGTTCGCTCGGGCATCCTCAATTCGGTGCACAGCTTCGCCAACGATCCGACCCGCGGCGTCTATCTGCTCGGGCTACTGGCGCTGGTGATCGGCGGGTCGCTGCTGCTGTTCGCGTTGCGGGCGCCGGCGCTGGCAACCTCGGGCGTGTTCGCGCCGGTGTCGCGCGAGGGTGCGCTGGTGCTCAACAACATCCTGCTGTGCTCGATCGCGGCCGTGGTGCTGACCGGCACCATCTACCCGCTGTTCGCCGACCTGCTGCTGGGTGAGAAGCTCAGCGTCGGCGGGCCGTTCTTCAACGCCACCGTGCTGCCGCTGGCGGTGCCGGTCGCCGCCGCGATGTCGGTTGGGCCGGTGCTGTCGTGGAAGCGGGCCGACCTTGGTGCAGCTCTGCTGCGGCTGTGGTGGGTGGCGCTGGCGGCACTCGCGGTCGGGCTGGTG
>JANXRT010000498.1 GCA_025356735.1 Acetobacteraceae bacterium
CATCAACCAGGGACAGATGCCGGAGCTGACCGCACCGGAGGGCTCCGACTTCTTTTTCGTGCCGGCCGAGGAGCCGGAGGACGCGGCGCGCAAGCTGCTGGCGGTGGTGCGCGATCGCGTGCCGGCGCGCTTTGGCTTGGACCCGGTGCGTGACATTCAGGTGCTGTGCCCGATGAACCGCGGCAGCCTGGGTGCGCGCACTCTCAACATCAAGCTGCAGCAGGCGTTGAGCCCGCCGGGTGCGGTCCGCGTCGAGCGGTTCGGCTGGACCTTCTGTCCCGGCGACAAGGTGATGCAGGTCGCCAACGACTACGACCGTGACGTGTTCAACGGCGACCTTGGCCTGATCACCGGCATCGACATGGAGGAGGGCGCACTCACGGTGCGCTTCGAGGGGCGCGAGGTGGCGTATGGCTTTGGCGAGTTAGACGAGCTGGTGCTGGCCTATGCGACGACGATCCACAAGTCGCAGGGCTCGGAGTATCCCGTGGTGGTGATCCCGCTGATGACGCAACACTACGCCATGCTGGCGCGCAACCTGCTGTATACCGGGGTGACACGCGGCAAGCGGCTCGTCGTTCTGGTCGGGCAGCGCAAAGCGCTGGCCATGGCAGTTCGCAACGGCGGTGCACGACGGCGATGGTCGAAGCTGCGCGAGTGGCTGCTGCCTGATGGCCGCACCGGTCACTCGTCACGCCGCCTCGCTCATTCGATGCGCCAGGAGACTGAGCTATCCTGATGGCGGCCCAAGGCACGCCTACGCCGCCGTTGTCGATAGCCGTTACCGTATTGGCCGCGGCTACAACGATCGCATCCACAAAGTCAGCTATGGTCACCTCACCGCGGTACGGTAGATCGCGTCGGTGAAGGCAGGGGGCACTTCGCTGACCATCCGATGGCGGAGCGCTTCAAAGTCGGCATCGAATAGATCCGCACTTATGCGGCTTGTGATCACCGGGATGTCCCGCTTCATGCACGGGATATCGCCGATCGGCAGTCCAAGGCTGACGAAGCCGGAAGGGTTCTGGACATGGATGTGCTTCAAAAGCGGTGCGGCGCCCGGTGTCTTTTCGATGAACTCGTGCCCGGCGCCAAGATAGGGGTAGGCTGCAAGCATCTCATCCTGTTCGGCCGGCGCTGGCGTGTGGCGATCCCGCCAGCGCATGATCTGCCCGTCGAAATCCTGCAGCTCCGGCCGTGCCGCCAGGTCGCCCGAATATCCGGTGCCTGCGATGACATGATCCAGGCGGTAGGTCGTGCCGTTGATCGTGGTTTCAGCGTGGCCGTCGCGCTCCGCTGCATGGCTCCAGGGAGCGGCCAAATGCAGGTGGAAATTCGGAAACTTCACCGCGCGCTCGATTGCGTCCGTTGTGGGCATCGAGCCCGCCCGGAAGAACCGGACCGCGTGGCGCCACCGGTCGGCATCCGGCAGTTGGTGGTAGTTGTCGATGGCGCCGGCGAAGAAGCGTGCTCCGATGACCGGCGTTGCCGCGACCGCGTCCCGGCGGCAGAACAGATGAACGGCGGCAGCACCATGCTCCAGCGCCAGACCGGCCGCATCGAAGGCGGAGGCGGCGGCACCGATGACGCCGACCGTCCTGCCGCGCAGGGAAGCGAAATCGATCGCGTCCTCGGTGTGCGAATAGCGGATGGACGGCAGGTTCCTCGTCAGCACGTCCGGAATGAAGCGCTCGCCGCCACCGCGAAAGCCGGTAGCCAGGATGATTTTTCGCGCCGTTTCCGTCGTCAAGCCAGCCGGGGTTTTAAGATGCAGGCGGAAATGATCGTCCGCGGGTTCAATCCTGGCCAAATGCGTGCTGTAGCGCGGCGCGATCCCCAGGAAACTTTTAAACCAGCTCAGGTATTCCGCCCAGTCGGTGCGCTTGATGCGCTCGATGGCGTCATAGGCATCTTGCCCATGGCGGGCCTCGTACCAGCCCTGGAAGCTCAACGCCGGGATGCCGAGTTCCGGTCCCGGCAAGCCTTTCGGCGTACGCAGCATGGTCATCCGCGCGGCGTTCAGCCAGATGCCGGCCCGGTCTTCGTTCGGTGCCATCTCCAGAATCGTCACCTTGCCGATCCCCGCGCGGCGCAGCGCGAAGGCAAGCGCGCAACCGGTCTGGCCGCCACCGACGATGGCAACGTTATGATCGATCCCGGGACGATTTGGCACCCAGTTCGATGGGTCGGGGCCGATCATGCGAAGGGATTTCCGGGCGGCTGCGTCCTGATCCTGCGGCTGGTTCATGAAACACTTCCTGGTGACTTCTATCGTTGAAGCCGAGGATGGGGCCGCCGATCTGCTTGAGCAACAGGATGCTCGCGTCATGCTCGGTTGGCGGGTCTGCTTCGCGCCAAATAAGCCGAGGTCAGCTTCAAGGGTACGCAACCAAATCACGCTCGCCGTGGCCATAAGAAGCTCGTTACAGGCTCACGATCTTGCCGGAACGCAGATGGTGCAAGGATTCACCGTCTCAGAAAATTTGCATTACGTTGCTGCCCTGCCGATCGCGCCAACCGCCTGACCTGCATTCGGAGCCAACCATGACACTCGACTCGCCGGATCCCGTGGCTGCCGCGCCCAACGCCGCCTCTCCAGCGGCCGACCTCGGCTTCGACCCCGCGGCGTTGCGCGCCAGGTACCGCCAGGAGCGCGACGTGCGGCTGCGCCCCGACGGCATCGACCAGTTCGTCGAGGTGGCGGGCGATTTCCGCCACTACATCGACGATCCGCATGTCGAGCCGGGCTTCACCCGCGCGCCGCTGCACGACGAGATCGACGTGCTGATCATCGGCGGCGGCTTCGGCGGGCTGATGGCCGGCGCCCATCTGCGCCAGGCCGGCATCGAGCGCATCCGCATCATCGAGAAAGGCGGCGATTTCGGCGGCACCT
>JANXRT010000507.1 GCA_025356735.1 Acetobacteraceae bacterium
GTCGATCACCACCATCAGCATCTGGCCGCGCACCAGATGGGCGGTGTCGCGCACGAACAGGGCTTCCATATCGGGGCGTTCGGCGAAAAGGCGCGCATAGACCAGCGGCGCCGGATCTCCGTGGCGTTCCGAGACCATTTCGAGACTGCGGGTGAGATGGGTTTGGTTCATTCTAAGCGCCGCAGGCAAGAAATGCATGGGGCGCTGCACCAAACCCCGCCAAAGGGCCGTCGCCCTTTGGAAACCCGCTACTTAAGTAGGAGATTGTCAAGGCTTGTCTTGAGCGGGGTCCAGCGGCAGAGCCCCTGGCCTTCCTTCTTCCAAAAGGCGCTTCTCCGCCAAAGGCCGCCACTCCGCATCGTCGGGCGCCGCGGCCAGGGCCTTCCGAAACAACGCCGCGGCATCCGTGGTAAGGTGCCCAGCGGCTCGCGTCATCGCCTCGGCGGTTTCCGCGGCAAGGGTCGGCTCGAATTTAGCGGCCAGCGCAACCTGCCAGGCGGCGGCGGCGGCGGCCAGATTGCCGCGCGATGCCTCGGCGTTGCCGAGCAAAACGAAGCCGGGCCGCGACTGCTCGGAGCGGGGATCGGCGAGGGCCAGGCGGGCGTGGAGCTGGTCGATCAGGTCGCCGTCTTGGTCGGCGCGTTGGCGCAGCGCTTCGGCGATCTCGCGATGTGGCGCCGCCGGCATTCCGGGCGCGCCGCCGATCAGGTAGAGCACCAGCGCCCCGGCCGGAATAAGCGTGATCGCCGCGAGCACGGGGAATTGCCCGCTTTGGCCTTTTGCCGGTGCCGCCGCATCGGCATGTTCAAGAACCTGGAGAAGCCGACGTTGAACCTCCAGCCGTGCAGCCTGGTGGTCCGGGGCCGACAGCCGGCGCTCCTCGCGGTCACGGTCGATTTCCGAAAGCTGGGCGGTGTAGAGCGCGATTGCGGCATCGCGGCGGCCCCGCGCGGTTGCCTGGCGCCGCAGCGACAGGACAAGCGGCGCCAGGCAGGCGAGCGCCAGGACAGCCAACGCGGCCCAGATCATGTGGCGTCAAGCTTTTCCAGGGTCGTCCGCTCGGCGTCGGTGAGCGGCGTTGGCGCCTGGCCACGCCGGCGGCGGGACAGCAGCACGAAGCCCAGCCCGATGCCCAGCGCGAGCACCGGGCTGGCCCACAGCCCGGCGGTCAGCGCATTGAACGGCGGCCGCAGCCGGATGAAGCTGCCATAGCGCGCGGTCATCCAGTCGAGCACCTGTCTGTCGGTCTCGCCGTCCTGCAGGCGGGTGCGGATGATCTTGCGAAAATCGCGGGCAAGGTCGGCCTCGGACTCCTCGACGCTCTCGTTCTGGCAGACCATGCAGCGCAGCTGCTTACCGATGTCTTCGGCCCGCGCCTCGGTTGCCGGATTGGCCAGCATCTCCGAGGGGTTGCTGATGGCAAAGGCGGGGGGAGTCAGCCATAGGCCAAGCGCCAGGATGCTGGCGGCAAGCGACTTCATGCCAATTGCTTCAGCAGCGGTGAAAGTTCGCCCTGCACGATGTCCGCCGTGAGTTCGCCGGCCCAACGCGCGCGAATGATGCCGGCGCCGTCGATGGCGTAGGTCTCGGGCACCCCGTACAGGCCAAAATCGATCGCGACGGAGCCCGCGTCGGGCGCCACCACGCGGTAGGGATTGCCGTTGCGGGCCAGAAAACCCTGTGTGGCGGCCGGCTTGTCCTTGTAGGCGATGCCGAAGATTTCCACGCCCGATCGTTGCAACTGGAGCAGCACCGCCGCCTCTGCGATGCACGGCACGCACCACGAGGCGAAGAAGTTCAGCAGGCTGGGACGTCCGGTCGCAAGCTCGGCCGAGCGCAGCCCCGGAAGATTGAAGGCCGGCACAGGCTTGCCAACCAGCGCGCTCGGCACCGCGCGCGGATCGAACTTGCCGTGCTTCATCCGGTCCAGCATGGCGAACAGGCCGACCCCGCCGACAGCGACGATGCCGAGCGGCGCGGCCAACACCAGGCGACGAGACACAGGCGTCATTCGGCCGGCTGGACCATTGCGCGTGCGAATTTCCGTGCCGGCGCGCCGACCCGCAGACGCCGGTCTGCTAGGGAAAGCAAGCCGCCGCACGACATGATCAGGCAACCGACCCAGATCCACGATGCCAGGTAGTTGTCGTGCAGCCGCAGCACGGCGGTGCCGTCATGCTCCTCGCCCAGCACCATGTAGAGGTCGCCGGCGATCCGGGTGCGGATGGCCGTGTCCGTCACCGTCATCACCTGGGTGGTGAAGGCTTTTCGCGACGGATGGAACACGCCAATTTCCTGGCCGCTGCGGCTGACGCGGATGTCGGCAATGCGGGAGTTGTAGTTCGGTCCCGGCTCATCGCGCAGCCCGAGCAGGGTCCATTCGTAGCCCGCGAGCGACGTTGTCTCGCCGGGATGGACCGCGACGATGGTGGAGGCGGCGAGCGACATCCCGGCGATGCCGGCGATCGTCACGCCCATGCCGGCATGGGCGACGGCGCCGCCCCATACCGAAAGCGGCTGCGCGACCAACCGGGAGAAGCTTGCGGATAACGGGATGCGGAACAGCCGGATGCGCTCGACGATTTCGGAAAAGCTGCCGAAGATGATCCAGGCGCTGGCGGCGAAGGCCAGCGCGGCCAGGCTCAGCCCGATGCCGATCACCGCCGCGACGCCGACGCCGGCGGCAATCAGCGCCGCCCACCACAGCCGCAGCAGCACCGGGCCAAGCACGGCGCGCTTCCAGGCCAGCACCGGCGCAACCACCATGGCGGCCATGATCGGAACCATCAGCGGCAGCACGGTCGTGTTGAAGAATGGCGGCCCGACGCTGATCTTGGCGCCGAACAGCAGGTCGGCGAAAAGCGGGTACATCGTGCCGGTCAGCACCACCGCGGCGATCGAGCACAGGAAAACGTTGTTCAGCACCAGCGCGCCCTCCCGCGAGACCGGCGCGAACAGGCCGGACGCCGCCAGCGCCGGTGCGCGGAACGCGAACAGCAGCAGCGACCCGCCGATCACCAGCGCCAGCAGGCCGAGCAGATAGACGCCCCGCGTCGGGTCGTTGGCGAAGCTGTGCACAGAATTCAGGATGCCCGAGCGGACCAGGAACGTGCCGGACAGGCTGAGGGAGAAGGTGCCGATCGCCAGCAGCACGGTCCAGGTCTTCAG
>JANXRT010000522.1 GCA_025356735.1 Acetobacteraceae bacterium
CTGCAACCTCGGCCTGGTAGTCCGTCTCGGCGCGGCTTTGCCGGTCCTCCGAGCGCAGCAGCTCGGTGCGTGCGATGTCCGAATGGCCATCATGCATCGCCGAAATCGCCTTGTAGGCGTTGACCATGACGCCGTCATAGGTGCGGGCGTGGTACTGGCCCTTCTCGGCGGTGGTGCCAAGATCGCGCCGCTTCATCATTGCCTCGGCCTCGTCGAGCACCAGGATGGTTCGGCTGCCATCGCCCGAATAGGTCGTCGCCGCGCCGGCATTGAGCGACCAGAGCAGGTTCGAGGACCTGCCGTCGGCGCCTATGCCCCCGGCACCGGTGGCGAGTGTTGAAGCCCCGGCATAGTTGCCGGTTGCTAGCTGGTTGTCGTAGCCGGCGACATCACGTGCCGACACGCCGCCGGCGCAGCCTTGCACGGCGAACGCTGCCAACAGGCCGGCACAGGGTAAAAACCTGCCGGAGGTGGACGAATAGGAGATGTACATCTCACTTCCTCAACTTTTTGTGAGGAATGGATAAACGAATGTTTTGTCATTAGCTAGTAAAATGTAACTATTTCGCTTGTCTCAATTGATGTGGGGTTAAAAGGTTCTGACCGCTTTAATAAGGTGTTTATACGGTTTTGACTTGACACGTGTCGGCAATTTATGGGAGGCGGCGCTGATTGAACGACAGCGAAGGGGCGCGCCGTCGCTTTGCCGATGCCGCTTGCCGCGCCGGTAACGACGCAGACCTTGCCTTTCGGATGCACGCCTTGGAAATTCTCCTCACGTGCCGCTTACTCAAACTGTCGATTCCAACGCTCTGCCGTTCCGGAGCGCCGGCATCAACCGCGGCCGGAGCGTGCAGATGCTTAGCCGATCTTCCCGGGTCGGCCATGGCAAACCCAACAGGAGCCGCCATGCCGATCATCGCCGAGGGTGACACTTTCACCCAGGTCGTGCGGTTCAACGTCGAGCCAGCCAAGCAGGACGCGCTCATCCGGGCGATCGTCGCCGAGGTGGAACGCTGGGTGCGGCAACGGCATGGCTTCGTGTCCTCGACCTTCCACGCCAGCATCGACGGGCACCACGTGCTCAACTACGCGCAATGGCGGACCGAGGCCGACTTCCGCGCCTTCACGGCGGATCCTGAGGGCGAACGGCTCGGCGCCGCGATCCGGGCGGTAGGGCCGACCGGCGGCCCGCGTGCCGAGGCCTATCGCGTCGCGCGCGCCATCGACGCGCCGGGCGAACGATGACGCGGTCGCCTGTCGGCCAAGATAGGCAGCGTCAGCCGAGATCGCCGATCGCGCAGTCCAGCGAGGGTTGCCGGAAGCTGGTTACGATCCATCCGTCCTGCCCCGGATTCCACGTCGCCAGGAACGTGTAGAGGCAATTCGTGACGGTCTGGGTGCCGCCGACGAACTGCGTCTGCGTCGTCCGGCGCCCTTTCCTGTCCTTGTCCGTTGTCGTTACCGCCGAAACCGGAGTGGTATCGACCGAGACCTTGCTCCACTGGAATGCGCGCGAGCCGCGGCCGAGATCGACCTCGTTGGCGGGAGGACCGTAGGCCAGCACCACGGCGCGGATGTCCTGCCCGACATAGCCGCGCATCGTGTCCGCCACGCATCCGGCGACCAGGATCGCCAGGGCGCAAATCACCAGGACCGCTTTCATCCCAACCCTCTCCCAGCCATTCCAGCTCAGGCAAGGGACTGTAGGCCATGCCTGAGGTTCAGCGAAATGCCTTGGATGCGGTGAGGAACTCCGTCTCCACGGCCAGGAACCCGCCGTCGGTGCGCGGCAAAGCCGGGAGGCGGCGCTTCGTCCGACCTCCCGTCCTCCGGTTTGCTCCAGGTAGCGAGGAAAGCCTTACGCCTTGGCCTGCTTGCCGGCATCTTCAGTGTGCTCGGCGGCGTGGCTCAGGGCCTCACCCAGGGCCTGGGTCTTTTCGGCATCCTTGCCCTCGGTCTTCTTGGCCATGGCGACGGTTTCCTTGCCCAGCTTGGCCATCAGCTTGCGGATGGCCTCGCCGTCCTGCTTGTCGGCGTGCAGGTGCTTCTTCAAGGCTTCCAGATCCTTGACGATGGTCTTGGCGGCCGGGCTGTCCACCTTCTCCAGCGTGGCTTCCCAGCCCTCGATGTTCTTGGTCGCCGCGGCGGCGGTGAAGCCCTTCACCCCTTCGGCTAGGTGCTTGATGGTGGAGTCGAACTGCGGCATGGATGGCTCCCGATGTCGGCGCGACACGATATTGCGGCGCGCCATGCTGAACCCTTCGGTTCAGCGCCGGTAACGTCCTGGGCATCGCAGGGTTGCCTGGCTGAGGAAGCAACATGGGGCTCTGCCCCATACCCCGCCAGGGTAGCGCCCCGGGGTGCATCCGTCAGGTGTTAGGGTTCAACCTTGCGAGCAGCGCCGGATTGTTCTGGTCGAATATGAACGACTGCGAGTGGAGCGAGGCGGCCGCGATTCCGGTCGGGTGACAGCCCGGGCATGATCCTGTAGCTCGAACGCCCGACTCCACGGCCTTTTATCGAGGATTCTTTAATGTCGATCGTGA
>JANXRT010000158.1 GCA_025356735.1 Acetobacteraceae bacterium
CCGAACAGCCCGATGAACGGCGCCGTCGAACCAACGGAGGCCAGGAACACCATCCAGCGCTCCATCCGGTCCATTTCCCGCTGGATCGACACCACCATCGTCCGCTCGACGCGCTCCTGCACCCCGCGCCGCAGCCCCTCGGTCGCCGAGGAGCGCGCGCTGCGCCGCCACTCCGCCATCGCCGCGCCGAACACCGCGGCCATCGGGTGCGACGGCTTCTCGCCCTCGGCGTCGTACAGCGCGTCCAGACTGCCGCCCGACCAGAACTGATCCTCGAACGCGTCCGCGGCCCGGTTCGCCCGGCGCAGCGACGTCACCTTCTCAAACACGATCGCCCACACCCACACGCTGGCGACCACCAGCATGAGCATCACCAGCTTGACCACGATGTCGGCCTGCACGAACAGGCCCCACAACGACATGTCGCCGGCGGCGGCGGCCATAGTCACAGCATCGACGGCACGATCCACTTCTCTATCCTCTCACGCAGACCCGACCATCGCGGCGGATCATGGCCCTATTGCGCCCCGATTGGGGCCATTTCGAGTCGCGCTTGCATGCCCTGCAACGCGGCCCGCCAACGCGCCGGAATGCGCGCCGGGCGAGACTCGGCCACACGCACGCACGCCAGTTGAATATCGAGCGTGGCTAACACCCGCCCGTCCCCGCCGTCCTGCGCCACCAGTTGGCGCAACTCGACCGAGGCCGCACCGATCTCCAGCGGATGCGTGATCACGACGAGCGGGTCGTCGAGTCGCGCCGGTTGGGAATAGTCCAATTTGATGCGCCGCACCATGAACATCACGCCATGCTCCCGCACCATCTCCGCATGGGGAACGCCGAAATCGCGCAGCGCCTCGGTGCGCGCCCGCTCGGCAAAACGCAGGTAATTGGCGTGATAGACCACCCCGCCGGCGTCGGTGTCTTCGTAATACACCCGCAGCCGGTAGCGATGCCGCCCGTCAGGGAGCAGATGACAAATCATTCACCCTCCGGCGGCGCGTCGGCCAGCAGATCAAGCTGCGGCTGCATCCCCACCGGCGGCGCCAGCCCCAGATGCCGCCAGCCGCGCTCGCCGAGCATGCGCCCGCGATTGGTCCTGAGGATCAGGCCCTCCTGGATCAGATACGGCTCGATCACATCCTCCAGCGTATCGCGCGCCTCCGCCAACGCCGCCGCCAGCGTCTCGACCCCCACCGGACCGCCGCCATGATGCTCGGCCATCCGCCGGAGATAGCGATGATCCATCGCGTCCAGCCCGATCCGATCGACCTCCAGCCGCGTCAACGCAACGTCGGCCACCTCCCGATCCACCGGGTCCGACCCCTGGACCAGCGCGAAATCGCGCACCCGCCGCAACAGCCGCCCGGCAATCCGCGGCGTCCCCCGGCTGCGTCGCGCGATCTCGATGGCCCCCTCGCCGGTCAGGTTGAAGCCCAGTTTTTGGGCTCCGCGCACGACGATGCGCTCCAGTTCCTCCGGCGTGTAGAACACCAGCCGCAGCGGGATGCCGAAGCGATCCCGCAACGGCGTCGCCAGCAGCCCGGCCCGCGTCGTCGCCCCCACCAGCGTGAACGGCGCCAGGTCGATCCGCACCGACCGCGCCGCCGGACCCTCGCCGATGATCAGGTCAAGCTGGAAGTCCTCCATCGCGGGATAGAGGATTTCCTCGATCGCGGGCTGCAACCGGTGGATTTCGTCGATGAAGAGCACATCGCGCGGTTGCAGGTTGGTCAGGATCGCGGCCAGGTCGCCGGCCCGCTGGATCACCGGGCCGGAGGTCGCGCGGAACCCGACCCCCAGCTCGCGCGCGACGATCTGCGCCAGGGTGGTCTTGCCCAGCCCCGGCGGCCCATGCAGCAGCACATGATCCATCGCCTCGCCCCGGCCTTTGGCCGCGGTGATGAAGGTCCGAAGATTCTCCCGGCTCGCCCGCTGGCCGATGAATTCCCGCAGCGTCTGCGGCCGCAGGCTGGCCTCGCCGGCATCCTCTTCGCCCCGGTTCGGCGAAATCTCCCGGTCTTCGCTCATCGCCCAAGCTCCTTGAGCGCGTCCCTTACCACCACATCCAACCCCGCATCCACGCCCAGCCGCTCGATCACCCGCGCCACCGCGGCCTGTGCCTCCGGCCGGCGATAGCCCAGGTTGACCAACGCCGACAGCACGTCCTCGGCAACCCCGGCTGGCAGCGGCGGCGGCAGGCTGAAGCCGATCCCGACCGGCATCGCCCCCGCCTTGTCGCGCAATTCGGACAGGATCCGGATGGCCAGCTTGGCGCCGACCCCCGGTGCCCGCGTCAGGCTGGCGCGGTCGGAGTTGGCGATCGCCGACACCAGGTCACGCGGCGACAACGCCGACAGCAGGCCCAGCGCCACCCGGGCACCGACGCCCTGCACCGTGGTCAGCAGCCGGAACCAGTCGCGTTCCGCCGGGTCCGAAAAGCCATACAGCAAAATGGCATCCTCGCGGACATGGGTCTCGATCAGCAGCGCGACAGTGCCAGCCGGCAGATTGCCCAGGGTGCGGCTGGACGCCTGCACCAAATAGCCGACACCGCCCACGTCGATCAGGCAGCTGCCGTCGGAGATATTGTCGATCTTGCCGGTTAGTTTGCCGATCATCTAGGCAGCATGGGGCTCTGCCCCAAACCCCGCCCGGGGAGCGCCCGGGAGCGCATCCGAAAGTAGAGGGGTTCAAAGGGGCGACGGCCCCTTAGCGGGTCCAGGGCAGAGCCCTGGCCTTGCTGCGCTTCGCGCATATCAAGCCACCGCCCACACCAGCTTCGTGGACCGGTAGTGCGCATGGCAGATCGCCACCGCCAGCGCATCGGCCGCATCCGCCCGGCGCAGCGTGGCGCCCGGCAGCAGCCGGCGCACCATCATCTGAACCTGATCCTTCGACGCGGCGCCGGTGCCGACGACGGACTGCTTCACCCGCATGGCGCCGTATTCAAGCACGGGGATGCCGATCAGCGCCGGGGCCAGCAGCGCCACGCCGCGGGCATAGCCGAGTTTCAGGGTGGCGGCGCCGTTGCGGTTCACATAGGTCTCCTCGACCGCCGCCTCCTCGGGGCGGAACTTCTCCATCAGCAAGGTCAGGGCGTCGTGCAGCGCTTTCAAGCGCAGCGGCACGCTGTCTGTGTTCTCGGTCGCGATCACGCCGTCGGCGATGTGGCGCAGCCGGTTGCCGTCGGCCTCGATCATGCCCCAGCCGGTAAAGCGCAGCCCCGGATCGATGCCGAGGATGAGAACACTCGCCAGCCGAGCCATGCCGATTTCGTCCGATTCGCGGTTCTCCGCGGACTCTGACGATCACGCCGACAGCTTGCCAACGATTTCTTCGGGTATCTCGAAGTTGGCGTAAACGTTCTGCACGTCGTCATCGTCCTCCAGCACGTCGAGCAGCTTCAGCAGCAACCGCGCGCGGTCCTCGTCGAGCGTGATCGACATCGTCGGACGCCAGTCGAATTTGGCCTGCTCGGACGGACCGAAGCGCGCCTCCAACCCGTCGCGTACGGCAAAGAAATCCTCGATCGGGCACGTGATTTCGTGACCGTCGGCATCGCTCGCGACATCCTCGGCGCCGGCCTCGATGGCGGCTTCCAACATCGCGTCGGCGCTGGCGGCGGAAGCTGGATAGCGCACGACGCCAAGCCGGTTGAACAGGAACGACACCGAGTTGGTCTCGCCGAGTGCCCCCCCGTTCTTGGCGAAGGCCGAGCGCAGCACGGATGCGGTGCGGTTGCGGTTGTCGGTCAGCGCCTCGACGATGACCGCGACCCCGGCCGGTCCGTAGCCCTCATACCGAACTTCGGAATAGTCGTCGCCCTGCCCCGCCCCGGCGGCCTTCTTCACGGCGCGCTCGATGGTGTCGCGCGGCATGTTGGCGACCCGCGCCTCGGCCATCGCGGTGCGCAGCCGCGGGTTGGTCGCGGGATCGGGCAAGCCAGCGCGGGCCGAGACGGTGATCTCGCGGATCAGCTTGGCGAAGTGCCGCGCCCGCTTGGCATCCTGCGCGCCCTTGCGGTGCATGATGTTCTTGAACTGGCTATGGCCGGCCATGCACGCTTTCCAGGTTTTTCGGTGCGCGTCTTATCGAACGGCGCCGGCGTGCGAGCAAGCCGCGCGTCGGTCAGCCGGGCTCCGGCGGCGGAGCGTCGGGCTCACCCGCGGCAAGGCGGAGCAACCAGGCCCGAACCTCGTCATGCGGCACAGTTCGTGGATCGGCATCTGACTCCGCAATCGCTATCGCGAGTGCGTCAGCTTCGTCCCTGCCCTCGTTGTCTTCAATAGGGCGGTGTCGCATCGAACTCACCGTCGGCAAGCCGCAACAGCCAGGCGCGGACATCCTCATGCGGTATGCGGCGAGGGTCCGCTTCGGCAACAGCCACGGCTGCCGCCAAGACACGAAGCTCGGCCTCTGCCTCATCGTCGTCTGTTCTCGGAGCAGGCTTTGCCACAGAACTAGAATGGTCCGATCACGCCAGCTTTGCACGCACGGTATTCAACCTGCCATCAATCCCGCGGCATGGCGGGAGGCACGTCATCTTCTTGAACCGCGAAGCCAGGCTCAAGGATTGGGGGGCCGAATACCGGCGGCATCGAAGTCCCGACGCTCGGAGGGTCCTGCGAACTCCAGCGCAAGCGTCTGCCTGTGCTCGGCGTGCAGCCGTTTGACGAACCGAACCGGCCAGAGGCATCGCCGCAGGAAACCGCGAGCCCGGTGCGTTTCAATAACGTCGCCTTTGGAAGGCAACTCTTGTTCCGCCAGCGCGTAGGTCATTTGCCGACCTCTAAGTTTGTACTTGTTTTTTAGCACGCCAGACGCTGTGAGACCTGTGATCTACTTCACAGGTATGAAAGTCAACTTACCGTCGAAAAATCCGTGCATCAGGCAGCAGCCCGACAAGCGCGGGCACTGGACTCCACTCCTGTCACCAACCGGCCTGGCTGCGGGCAACCACAGGGCAGAGCATCCGAACGTCGTTCCAGAACGTGGCGCGATGTTCGTCGCCGTCGTGACAGGCGCGCTTATGCATGCAGACGGCGGAGCCGCGGGCCGACACCACGCTGGCGGCGATCAGCAGCTCGGCGAACTCCTCCGGCCTGGTGATCAGGATGGAAGGCTCCATAAACGCCTCCGCCGTAGGGCCTTGCAGCCAGGATCCAGGACTTTCCTGGTGGAGGGCTTGTGTCATTGCTCAGAGCCCCATGCAGGACCGTCGATCAGGATGCGGTCGAAGGTCTCGGCGCTCGCTACCGACTTTTCGGTGCCAAGCCCGGGCGTCATGCCTGCCGCGATCCCGATCACGAGGACGACCACCGCCGCAAGGAAGGTCGCGGTAGCGGCGATCGAGTGGACGACTTCGCGCCTTCCGTCGATCTACCTTGTACGTTGGAGGAAATAGTCGTTGTTGCTGGTCCAATCCATCACGCGGTCTCCTGGGTTTTCCTCGACGCCGGCTTCGAATTTAGTCACCGTTGATCGCCACGGATGCCGTGTCCGTTGACCGGGTGTTCGACGCGTTGTCCCGCAGGCCTCCATTGATGACGTGCCGGACCCAAAATCCAACAGCGACGGCGATGACCCATCGCTTGAGATCAAGCAACTCGCCAAAGTCGTGCAACTCGGTCGGCCGTAAAATGTCCGGCCGATGTTGATCCCGTGCTGGCATTTCTTGTCCCTCCTTCAAGCGGTAAAATATGGATCAACGCAGCGTGTCGATCCGCTCTGAGATCGGGCGGTTGTCTTCCACACGGCCGTCGAACGGGACGCTCCAATGTCGGCAAGATAGCGACCGTCCATGGTCGCCAACCAACGGCGACTGCGGCGCGCGGCATGTGATGCGCCCAACCGGACCAGAAGGTCTTGGAAGCTGACCAAATGAAAGAGCGGTGGCTGTGCAGCAACAATCCCAAGGTCGGACATGGTTCATTTCCTCGTTGGCGATGTCAGACCTTAGTATTTGAGCAAAGATATCTTCAATACAGATTGCGCAACGAGAGGACAGATTGCGCAATAATCAACGTTGCGAGACACCAGCGCGATGCCGACACAAAATGTCTGTTGGCGACATCCCAAACGCCGCTTTATACAGGGCGGTCAGCCGACCGGGATTAGTGAACCCGTATTGGTAGGCAATATCGGTAACTGTGCCGTTGACGCTACCGCCAACAATGCCCCGCCGTAATGATTCAAGGCGCGCGGAAAGTATCGCGTTTGCTGGCGTGGTATCGCGAAATCGACGAAAGCCGATTTGAAGATTGCGGACGCTACACCCGGCCGCGGCGGCTAGGTCGGTCAATGTGATGGGCTGTTCGGAATGGGAGCGGATGTATTCCTCAGCCCGTCGGACGATACCAGGAATGGGTGAGGCATATCGCGGGTCCAGACGCTTGGAATAGCTGTTGGGAAGACCCTCCAGCATGGCGTAGATCAGCAGGTCCGTGAACGAGCGGTACGCCAGGCTGTTGCCGGAGAATGAGCGGTCGGGACCGAGTTCGCCCATCAAGAGATTCATGAGCGATCGGATTTTCCGGCCGCCCCTCGTATCAAGATCGAAGAGCGGATCGAACGTCACGTCTTCATGCATGGGCCCGCCCAGCATCGCGACGAGTCGCTGACGAACACTTTCGGCAGGGATCCAGATTGCGACGCGCTCATGGTCAGACGTTGCGGCGAGGGCTGTTCCCGGCAGACCTCTGTAGATCAACCCTACGCCCTTTTTGGCGGTGAACAGGCCGGGGCTGTCAACCCCAGAGCACATGAGCACGCCACGGCGGATAAACGTCAGACAGTAATCGGGGAGTCCAGTTTCGGTAATCAAAAGTGTCGCAGCACAGTGATCCGCGATGTATGCGACGTCGAGTTCACCGGCCCCGCTGGCGCCTCTCCTAGAGAGTACGCTGTTCTTGGCAAGACTTCGGGATGGCAAACTGTTCAGCCGATAGGTGAGCCGTCGAAATGAAGATTTGAGAAAGAACGGCTGCAATTTTGGCCAATAAACGCCACTCTCAAGTTCCCCAAGATTCGAAAAGTCCACAAGCCTGAACCTGTCGCAGAGTTGCTCTGATTCGTATTGTATACTTTCAGATAATCCTTCCACGTTATTGCAGTGGAAGCTTAATACTTATCAAAAATCTGATGCGACTTGAACAGTTAAACGAGTTCATTTACTGCTCTCCACATGTAGTCTGACAAGAAAATCCGCACAAACGGCGGTTACGCCAGACCACGGGTTAAAGCGAAGCATTTCTGGTCTTCACGGTTATGGGCATGCCCTTACCATGGGAAGGCATTATTCGGCATTTTACTGCGAACGTGATCGACTTGGCGGCCTCAATCGCCTACCGATTAGGCGTGACTGGGGTGGCCGCTTGCTTCGTTGAGGCGGTCTCGCTTGCCTCGCTCCATTACTTCCGGGTCGATCGCTACATCGCGCAGCTCATTTCCAGGACGACGCGATTTCGAAACAAACTCACGCAGTCGTGTCATCAACGATTTGTTGCTTGCTCCAGGCTGCAGGTAGCCGGGGGAAGCAACACAAACAGAATAGTGCCATGCATTCTCCATTGCTTTATTAGGGATTAGTACAGAATTTTGGCGACTCCCGTCGCTTAATCGCCGGATCTGTCCAAATACCGTGGAATATGTCCATGGCCGCACGCAGGACCAGCGCATGGCTGCCACTGGACATGGCCGGCAGGGGCCGTGCTATCGTTGAGGCCGCGCAACGGAGAACTTGACATAATGCCACTGGACACGCCCGCGACCGACGCTGCGTCGCTGGCCATGTTCACTGTCGTTCAGCAAAGCGGCACTGGGGCGCCGGACGGCACGTCGCGGGTGATCGAACGCGTGGCTGAACCGACCTGCACCTACAAATACCAGCTGCAGGATCGCGCGCTGTGGCGCACGAATTTCAAGATGCCGATCTTCAGCCTGGCCACCCGCGGCGCTGGCTCGATCCTGGCATCCTACGCGGAAAACCGTTTCGCGACGGGGGTCTCCGTCGATGGCGAGGGCGGCAACCTGTTTTGCTTCACGACGCTCCTACGCGGCAGGACAACGCTGATCCAGGACGGTAAAGCCGTCACGAGCACGGGAACCGGCGGTTTCGCCTTGCGACCCGGCTCGGGCACCCGAATGCTGATCAGCGACGATAACGCCCGCTCGAACGTCTTCTTCGAGGTCGCGGAGGTCGAGCAGGCGCTGGAGCATGCACTCGATGAGCGCCTCCGCAGGCCGCTCGAATTCAAGCCCGATCTCGATTGGAGCCGTGGCCTCGCGGCCAGCCTGAAACGCCAACTGGAATCCGTGTTGGTCGAGTTCCGGCAACCGGACGGAGTGACCGGCAATCCCGTGGCACTCGCCTCGATGACCGACCTGCTGGTCTCGCTGGTTCTGCGCGCCGCACCGCATAACTACTCCGACCAGTTGAACAGAAGCCCGGCTGGGGCGGTCCCGGTCTATGTCCGGCGCGCCGAGGATTTCATGCGCGCCAACTGCTCGGAGCCGATCCGCATGGCGCACGTCGCCGCGGCGGCGGGATGCAGTGTCGGAACCCTGGGCGTCGTGTTCAGGCATTTTCGCGGGAAAACCCCGCTGGCCGCGCTGCACGCCATCCGGCTGGAGCAGTCACATCGCGAGCTGACCCATGGCAAAACCGGTGCCTCGGTCGCCACGGTCGCGCGCCGCCACGGCTTCACCAACCCCACTCGGTTCAGCGTCGCATTCCGCCGCCGTTTCGGCGAAGCGCCGTCAGAAGTCGCGCGGCGCGCCTCACGCTAGTCAATCCGATGGCATGACCTGCGACAATCGGCCACCAATCCGCAAAAGCTCGATTCGCTTCGCCAGCCCCGTCGCATCGTCGATCTCGACAAAGGTGCCGCACACCGTCGCCTCGCCGTCGGCGGGGGCTAGCCGCTCGCCGGGCATCTTGCGCCAGAAGCGCGCGGCGGCGCCCTCCTTGGCCATCCCGATCACGCTGTCGTAGTCGCCGCACATGCCGGCGTCGGACTGGTAGGCGGTGCCGCCCGGCAGGATCTGGTGGTCGGCGGTCGGCACGTGGGTATGGGTGCCGACGACGAACGACACCTGGCCATCGAACGAATGCGCGAACGACATCTTCTCGCTCGTCGCCTCGGCATGGAAATCGACCACGATGGCGGCGACCGTGCCGCCGAGCCGGTATTTGGAAAGCTCCATCGCGGTGCCGCGGAACGGGCAGTCGAGCGCGTCCATGAACAGCCGGCCCATGGCGTTCAGCACCATCACGCGGCGGCCGTCGGCAACCTCGAACACCACCGAGCCCGCGCCGGGCGTGCCGGGCGGAAAGTTCAGCGGCCGGATCAGCCGCGGGTTCTCCGAGATGTAGGGAATGATCTCGCGCCGGTCCCACGAATGGTTGCCGAGCGTGATCACGTCGGCGCCGGCTTCGAACAGCGCCTGCGCCATGTCGGGCGCCAGGCCGAAGCCGTGCGAGGCGTTCTCCCCGTTCACGATCGCAAGGTCGATGCGCAGGTCACGGCGCAACCGGGGCAGCGCCGCATTGACCGCATCGCGGCCGGACCGGCCGACGACGTCGCCGAGAAACAAAATACGCATCAGGTGGGACTGGCCTCGCAACGGAAAACGCCATGCTCGGTGGCGATGGCGTGGAGCGGCACGTCGTAGGGTCCGGCGGGCACCTCGTCCAGTTCCTGGACGGCGAAGGCGCAGCCGACGCGGATCGCGCCCGGAAGTCCGGCCAGGGTGCGGTCGTAGTATCCCGCGCCGTAGCCGAGCCGATGCCCGCGCCGGTCGAACGCCAGCAGCGGCACGAGAAGGAAATCGGGCACCCGGAGTTCGCCGGTCGGCGCCATCGTGCCAAAACGCTCCGCGACCACGCCATCGCCCGGCTGCCATCGTCGGAAACTCAGCGCCTCGCCACGCTGCGGCGTCACCGGCAACACGATAACGTGTCCCAGCGCGGCCAGCTTACCCAGGAAAGGCCGCAAATCGATCTCGCCCGGTAGCGGCCAGAAGCCTGCGACGACAGCGCTGGCAGGCGGGGGATATCCGGCCAGCAGATGGTTGCCGAGCACGCTGCCCAGCGCCGGATCGCAACCCGCGCGGACAACCATCGCCCGCGCCCGCGCAAGCCGCTTCGCCGTTGCGAGATCGCCGGAAAACAAGTGCGGAGCCGCCGAAGCCGTTGGCGTGTCATCCTCCCAGAGCCTGCGTGAGCAGGTGGGCGCCAGATACCGAGACCACGATCCCGACAGTGCCAGCTCCCGAGGGAGTGCTTATCGGCCCCGGGGATGAGCTGCCTGACGCACCCAGCAGCCCCGCCGCCTATATCTAGTTAGGTTCGAGCCGCGCGGCAATCTCTTCCGCGCGCACCGCCAGCTTTCCAAGCTTGCGGCCAAGCTTCGGATCGGTGGCCGGCGGAGGGCTGGAATCCGCGGACGCAGCCGCGAGCCGCGCCTCGGCGGCCTTCAGCTTCAGCTCGGCCTCGAATAGGTCGTCGGCCATCATCAGCGCCGCCATCGCCAGCATGCGCGCCTCGCCGCTCTGGCCGCCGGCCGTCTTGATACCCTCGATGCGGCCCTCAACGGCCTCGGCCATCGCCTGGAGATGCTTCTCCTCGCCATCCTGGCAACCGAGCATGTAGGCATAGCCGTTGATGCGGAGCGTGACCTGCGCCATGCGGGATCCTTATCCTTTCGCTGTCCGGGGGCGTATCACCTGCCACCGCCCGCACACTAAATCAATCTGACCGGATCCATGCCATCCAGCCTAATCGACCTCCGTCCGCAGCCGATCGATCAGCCGGTCCAGCCGCCGCATCACCTCCGGCGGCACGCCGCCGCCGGAAGGTCGACCTGTGTGCACGAGCCGGCTGGCGATCCGTTCCAGCGCCGTCTCCAGCCGGGAAGCCGCCTGCTCCGCCGTGTCGGCCCTGTGCTCATCCATGTCGATCTCCGCCTGCTTCGCCTGAAACAACCACGCGGGCCTAGGGACATTCAAGCGTGACGCCGCATCCCGCCATCGTCGTGCACGGAATGATCGATGTCCGCCTCGCATTGCAGCCGCGCCGCCCGGTGCTGCTGCTATCGGCGCCGGGTGCCGCCTTGTTCGCCGGATGTGGCTTCTGGCTTGCGCTGATCCAACTCGCCCGCCGCGAATTCCCCGATGCGGCGATGCAGGATGCGCTCGACTGCGCCGATGCGTCCGGCATGGCGCTGGGGGCGATCCGCATCGGATTGCGAACGCTCGTGCTGCGCCCCGACGCACCGGGCTTCGCCGCGGTGGCGGCGATCGCCGAACGCGACGGCATCGTGCTGCTTGCCGCACGCCCGCCGGCGCTCGATCTTTCGGCCCATGGTGCGGCGCGGCGGCTGGACGCCTGGCTCGCTCAACCGGACCCCAATATCGACAGCGCCGCCCGGCTCGGCTAGGACGCCAGGAACCTCGCCCGATCACCAGCCGTTCATTCGCGATCCAGGAGAACAGCCGCCATGCGCGTTACCCCAGCAGTCAAGACGATCCTCGATTGGTACGAAAGCGACAATCCCGGCAGCAAGGCCAACCTCGCCCGCATCCTGATGGAGGGCAAGCTCGGCGGCACCGGCAAGGTCGTCATCCTGCCCGTCGACCAGGGCTTCGAGCACGGCCCGGCGCGCAGCTTCGCGCCCAACCCGGCGGGCTACGATCCGCACTACCATTTCCAGCTGGCGCTCGACGCCGGCCTGAGCGCCTACGCGGCGCCGCTCGGCATGCTCGAGGCGGGTGCGGGCACCTATGCCGGCGCGCTGCCGACCATCCTCAAGCTCAACAGCTCCAACTCGCTCGCGACATCCAAGGACCAGGCGGTCACCGGGTCGGTCGCCGACGCGCTGCGGCTCGGCTGCTCGGCGATCGGCTTCACCATCTATCCCGGCAGCGAATACGCCTTCGAGCAGATGGAGGAGCTTCGCGAGCTGGCCGAGGAGGCGAAATCCGTCGGCCTCGCGGTCGTCGTGTGGTCCTACCCGCGCGGCCCCAACCTCGACAAGGTCGCGGAAACCGCGGTCGACATCTGCGCCTACGCCGCGCACATGGCGGCCCTGCTCGGCGCCCACATCATCAAGGTCAAGCCGCCGACCGAGCATGTCAGCCTGGAAGCCGCCAAGAAGACTTACCAGACCTGCGACATCGACATCTCGACCATGGCCAAACGGGTCGCGCACGTCATGCAGTGCTGCTTCGCCGGCAGGCGCATCGTGGTGTTCTCGGGCGGCGAGCAGCAGGGCGTCGAGGGCCTGTATGAGATCGTGCGCGGCCTGCGCGATGGCGGCGCCAACGGCTCGATCATCGGCCGCAACACGTTCCAGAGGCCACATGCCGAGGCGCTGGCGATGCTGACCAAGGTCATCAGCATTTATCAAGGGCAAGAATAAGGCCAGGCGCTCTGCCCCCGGACCCCACCGGGGAACCGCCCCGGCGGGGTTTGGGGCAGAGCCCCAATGCTTGCTGCTGATCGGTAATTTCCATGGATAACTGCCGCCTCTACCTTATCACCCCGCCAGTTTTCGATCCCCTCCGCTTCGCGGATCGGCTGGCAAGTGCGCTGGACGGCGGCGATGTCGCCGCCATGCAGCTGCGCCTGAAAGACGCCGACGACGATCTGTGGAAGCGGGCCATCGACAAGCTTCGCCCCATCGCGCAATCGCGCGGCGTCGCGTTCCTGCTCAACGACCGTGTCGAGCTGGTGCGCCCGTTCGGCTGCGACGGCGTGCATGTCGGGCAGGACGACATGCCGGCGCGCCAGGCACGCACCCTGATCGGGCCGGACCTGACGCTTGGCGTGACCTGCAAGAACAGCCGCGACCTGGCCATGCAAGCCGGCGAGGATGGTGCCGACTACGTGGCGTTCGGCGCCTTCTTTCCGACATCGACCAAAGACGCCACTACCCCCGCCGATCTGGAGATCGTCGGCTGGTGGTCGGACCTGATGGAGCTGCCGAGCTGCGCCATCGGCGGCATCACGGCGGACAACTGCGCCCCCTTGGTTCAGGCCGGCGCCAATTTCCTGGCGGTGGTCGGCGCCATTTGGAACCATCCTGAGGGCGAGGCGGCCGGCGTCCGGGCGCTGAACGTCGCGATCGACAACGCCGCGCGCCAGGAAGTGGCCTAGAAGCCGCGGCGGGCGTGCTCGCGGGCGAAGTCGGCGTTGAAAACCCGGCCAAGATCGTTGCGCGCCAGGCCGATGTCGGACAGCTCGCGATCCGACATGCGACGAAGCTCGGCGGTGACGGTGCCGCGGCCGAGGAAGGCCACAACATTCGCTATCGCGTCGGCAAGCCTGCGGGCAAGGGCCTGGCCGATTGCAAGACGGGCTTCCGCCGCGGCCTGGTGGCCGGACAGGACGGAAGTGGAGAAGCGGAGCTCCTGCGGCGGCGCGAAACGGATCTCGGAGTTGGTGAAGGACATGTTCATCGAATTTATTCCAGTCGGCGGACCAGGTCTCGCGCGGCGTCGGTCTGGCGGGGCGCTCCGTGGTTCTGCTGCGATGCAACATGCGCGTTGACGCCTAGCGGGAAAAGCATCGTTTCCATTCGTCTGTCATGCATTTTTTGCATGAAGCTCTATATTCACATGACTTGAACGCGTGGCTCCACAGAAGGATACCGGACCATGGCTGGCGTTGACGGCACAAGATTGGCGGCGTTGCGGCGGGAGCTGTCGCGGCTTGGCGTGGACGGCTTCATCGTGCCACGCGCCGACGAGCATCTCGGCGAGTACGTTCCCGCCTGCGCCGAGCGGCTGGCCTGGCTGACCGGCTTCACCGGCAGCGCCGGCATGGCCGTGGTGCTGGCGGACCACGCGGCGGTGTTCACCGACGGGCGCTACGTACTCCAGCTCGCCGCCGAGACCGATCCTTCCGCATGGGAACGCCGTCATGTCACCGAGGACCCGCCGCCGGCATGGATCGCCGCCCACGCCGCCAAGGCGATCATCGGCTACGACCCGCTGCTGATCGGCGAGGAGGCCCTGGCCCGTTATGCCGATGCCGGCGTGAACATGCGCGCGTTGGAGCACAACCCGATCGACGCGGTCTGGACCGACCGGCCATCGCCGCCGATGGCTCCGGCGCTGCCGCATCCGCTGCGGTTCGCTGGCCGCGCCTCGGCCGACAAGCGCCAGGACATCGCCGCCATCCTGCGCGACGGCGGCCAGGATGCGGCGATCCTCACCGACCCGGCCTCGCTCGCCTGGCTGCTCAACATCCGCGGCCACGACGTGCCGTTCACCCCGTTCACGCTGGGTTTCGGGATCATCCACGCCGACGGTGCCGTCGAGCTGTTCATGGACCCCGCCAAGCTGCCGCCGGCGACGCGCGACTGGCTCGGCAACGGCGTCGCCTGCGCGCCGAGGCCCGAGCTGCCCGGCGCCTTGGCGCGCCTCGCCGGCAAACGGGTGCGGGTCGATGGCCAGGGCTCGCCGGCCTGGTTCGCGCAGGGCCTTCGAAGCGCCGGCGCGGAGGTTGTCAACGCGCCCGACCCCTGCCTGCTGGCGAAAGCCTGCAAGAACGAGGTCGAGCGCCAGGGATTTCGGAATTCCCATGCGCGCGACGCGGTGGCGGTGTGCCGGTTCCTGCATTTCCTGTCGCAATCGGGCGCATCCGGCCAGATCTCCGAAATCTCCGCCGCCGCCTGGCTGCTGGCCTTGCGCGCCGAGGCCGAGGGCTTCCGCGGCGAGAGCTTCCCCGCCATCTCCGGCGCCGGCGAGCATGGCGCCATCATCCACTACCGCGTGTCGCCGACGACGGACCGGGCGCTCGGCGCCAACGAGGTCTATCTCATCGACAGCGGCGCGCAGTATCTCGATGGCACCACCGACATCACCCGCACCGTCTGGACCGGCCCGGACGCGCCCCCGCAGGAGCTTCGCGAGCGCTTCACCCGCGTCCTGCAGGGTCACATCGCGCTCGCCACGACGGTGTTTCCACAGGGCCTCACCGGCGCGCATCTGGACGCCTTCGCACGCCGCGCGTTGTGGCAGGCCGGGCTCGACTACGACCACGGCACCGGCCATGGCGTCGGCTGCTACCTGTCGGTGCATGAGGGGCCGGTCAGCATCTCGCGCGCCACCAGGCCGGTGGCGATCGCGGCGGGCATGGTGCTGTCGAACGAGCCCGGTTTCTACCTTCCGGGCCAGTACGGCATCCGGCTGGAAAACCTGCTTCTGGTCCAGCCCGCCGCGCTGCCGGACACCGGCAAAAAGTTCCTGTCGTTCGAGACGCTGACCCTGGCGCCGTTCGACCGCCGGCTGCTGGCGCCGGAACTGCTGCAGGCCGGCGAGATCGCCTGGCTCGACGCCTATCACGCCCGCGTCCTGCGCGAGGTGGCGCCCTATCTGCCCTCCGCCACCTCCGCCTGGCTCGCCGATGCCTGCCGGGCGCTGGAGGAAGCCGCATCCGTAAACGACCCGCCCGTAAACGAATAAGCCTGACCGAATCGGCACCGACTCAAAGCGTTACGCAGCCTTGCGCGTATGCCGTGTGAGCTTCGTTAACCCATTTTCCATTCTCCCGTGACAGTCTGAGCCTGCGAATCGGGGCACGCGGTTTCAGCCCGGGCATTCGCGGCAGGAGACGGCCCATGCTCGACACGGTTGAACTGAAAACGCTGGCGGCGTGGTGCCGCGGCCGCGGACTGCGCTTCGTGCCGCTGCGGGTCGATGCCGAGGAAACCGTCATTCTGTTCGAACCGAACGAGGCGACGCGCCCCTGGCAGCGCATGAAGCTGATTCTCGACGATGACGGCTTTCGCGTCTGCGACGAACTCGACGACCCGCTCGCCAGCGCCTCCGACCTGCCCGCTTTGCTCGACGCGCTGGATGGCGGCGTCGCCGAGCCGGTCCGCGCCAACGCGGCGACCTTCCGGCCCGTCGCGCACGTCCCGGCGCTGAGCTTGCTGTTTTGACCTACAGGACCTGGCAGTGCGCGCACCAGTACAGCGTCCGCCCGGCCATCGCTTCCGCCAGCACCGCGTTGCCGCAAATCCGGCACGGCCTGCCCGCGCGATGGGCGACATAGCTCGCATCCTCCCCCTGGGCCGGCCCTGAACGTCGAGAACGGTCCTGCGGCTCGGTTGTGACGATCCGGCCGGTGCGCACGCCGTGTTCCATCAGCCCGACCAGGTCGGCCCACATCGCCCGCCACGCATCGAGGGCAAGCTCGCGTCCCGGCCGGTGCGGCTCCAGCCGGGCGCGAAACAGCATCTCCGCGCGATAGATGTTGCCGATGCCGGCGATGATGTCCTGGCGCATCAGCAGCAGCCCGATCGCGCTGCGCGAGGCATGCAGCCTGACATAGGCGCGCGCCGGATCGGCGTCCGGCCGCAGCGGGTCCTCGCCCATGCGCCGGGTGAACGCGTGCTTTTCCATCGTCGAAAGCACCTCGCACGCCGTCGGGCCGCTGAGGTCGGCCAGGTGCCGGCCAGCCACCAGCCGCAGCCGGACCAGGCCGCGCGGCAGGGGTGGAAACTCCGCCTCCTCGGCCAACGGATGGCGCCGCCGCCCGATCCCTTCCAGCCCGGAGCCCTGGAAGCGCCACATGCCGTACAGGCCGAGATGCACGCGCAGCCACAGGTCGCCGGAGAACCCCAGGAACATCTGCTTGCCGTGGGCCTCCGCTGCCAGCAGCACGCGCCCGTCGAGCAACGCGGCACCCGCGCCGAACCGCCCCTGCGGGCTGGAGGCATCCACCACCTTGCCGGCGAAGCATCTGGAAAACGCGCGGGCAAGACGGTGGACGGAGTGGCCTTCGGGCATCCGCCCCAGCTAGTACACCAGCCGGCCACCGACAACCACCAGCGTCACCGCCAGGATCGGCCGCAGCACGGCGTCGGGAATGCGGGCCGACAGGTAGCTGCCGAGCACGATGCCGGGAATGGAGCCGGCCAGCAGCGAGGTCAGCAGCGGCCAGTCGATCGAACCCATCCACCAATGGCCGATCCCCGCGACCAGGGTCAGCGGCACCGCGTGGGCGATGTCCGAGCCGACGATCACCGCCATCCGCGCCCGCGGATACAGCAGCAGCAGCACGGTGACGCCGAGCGCACCGGCGCCGACCGAGGATATCGTCACCAGCACGCCCAGCACGGCGCCCGTGAGGGTGGTAAGGCGCGCGGCCTGCTGGGGTGTGATGCCGGCCATCACCGGCTCCATCACGGTCAGGAACCGCCGCCGGAGAATAAGCGACACCGCCGTGAGCAGCAGCATCACGCCCAATACCAACCCGATGATGCGCCCGGTGGTCGAACCCGAGATGTCGAACCGCGAGATCACGGCCAGGGTGACGAGCGTCGCCGGCACGCTGCCCAGCGCCAGCCGCCGGACGATCCGCCAGTCAACGGTGTGGTTCAGCCCATGGATCAGGGTGCCGGCCGATTTCGTCGCGGCGGCGTAGAACAGGTCGGTGCCGACCGCCGTCGCCGGATGGATGCCGAACAGCAGCACCAGGATCGGCGTCATCAACGAGCCGCCGCCCATTCCCGTCTGGCCGACCAGCAGGCCGACGAAAAACCCCGACAGCATGAAAAGCGGATTGATGGAAGAGAGGATTTCCATGCACGCAGCCTGTTATTGCCGGCGCATTCTAACCCGCCCGGCCAGGTTTGCCCAAACCGCACCCGCTCTGCGACAATATCGAAAACAGGTCCAGGGAATGCCCAGCAACATGCAGCGTCGCGAAGAAGTCCAGCCAGACAGCCAGAAGTCCTGGTTGCGCCTGGGCGTCCTGCTGGCGATCGGCACCATCGGCGGCGGCGGCATGTGGAGCGTCGTCGTGGTGCTGCCGGCGGTGCAGGCCGAGTTCGGCGTCGATCGCGCCGCCGCCTCCCTGCCCTACACCCTGACCATGATCGGCTTCGGCCTCGGCGGCGTGCTGATGGGCCGCATGGCGGACCGCCTCGGCATTCGCCGCCCGGTGGCCTTCGGCGCCCTGGCACTCGGCGCCGGCTACATCGCCGCCAGCTTCTCCACGACCCTGTGGCAGTTCGCCATCGCCCATGGCCTGCTGATCGGCGCCCTCGGCAGCGCCGCGATGTTCGTCCCGCTGATCGCCCAGGCGTCGCTGTGGTTCGTGCGCCACCGCGGCATCGCGATGGCGATCGCCGCCTGCGGCAACTACCTGGCCGGGGTGTTCTGGC
>JANXRT010000008.1 GCA_025356735.1 Acetobacteraceae bacterium
CACACCCTGTTCGGCTTGTTCAATCAGCGTGTCGCGAAAAATCTCCCAGGTCAGCTTGTCGGGCTCGCCATCGACCTTCTCCAGCGCCTGGTAGATCGGCACCGTGCCGATCGGCACCGGGGAATTCCGAAGGATCCAGCCGCGGATGTTGTGGATGTTGCGACCGGTGGACAGGTCCATGACGGTATCGCCGCCCCAGCGGATCGCCCACACCAGTTTTTCCACCTCATCGGCGGCGGAGGATGTCACGGCGGAGTTGCCGATGTTGGCGTTGATCTTGACCAGGAAGTTACGGCCGATGATCACCGGCTCCAGCTCGGGATGGTTGATGTTGGCCGGGATGATGGCGCGGCCACGCGCGATCTCGGAGCGGACGAACTCCGGCGTGATGAACTCGGGGATTTCGGCGTCGAAATCCTCGCCGTCGGCGCGGCGGTCGCCAGCCCCCGGCAGCGCCTGGGCACGGCCGATATTCTCGCGATGGGCGACGTAGATCATCTCCTCGGTGATGATCCCGGCGCGGGCGAACTCGTACTGCGTCACCATCTGGCCATCGTGCCCGGCGCGGATGGTCTGCTCGGCCGGGCAGCCCGGTACGATCTTGTCGGCGCCGATGTTGCCGTTGTCCTCTGGGCGCACCTCGCGCGGGATCGCCTTCTCGAAGCCGCGCGCCGCGATCCACCTGTCACGGATCGGCGGCAGCCCCTGCGCCAGGTCGATCGTCGCCGTCGCATCGGTGTAGATGCCGGAAGTATCATAGGCGCGGTAGGCATTTTCCCGCGCCGAAGGATCAAGCGCGATCTCGCGGAACGGCACCTGGATGTCGGGGCGACCCTCCGGGCTGGTGTAGATCTTCCGCGACCCGACGATCGGCCCGGTGGTCACCGAGCTTGGCTTGGTCTGGATGGTCATCGGCCACGTCTCCGTCATATTGGCGATGCGGCGAAGAGCGGGGATTTACAGCGAAATTCCCGTCCCTCCGCCGGCATGACCCGGTTCAGGTTCTTAAGGGTCACCGCGCTGCGCCGGATGTCGCCGGCACCATCGGAATCTCAGCCCCCTGCGGGACTCCCCTCGGATGGCCGAGCATGGCGCGCGCGACGCCGAACTGTCAAACGGCATCGGATCAAAGAACCAAGTATGGGGCTCTGCCCAAACCCGCAAAGGGGCCGTCGCCCCTTTGAACCCCTCTACTTAAGGATGCGCCCCGGGGCGCTACCCCGGTGGGGTCTGGGGCAGAGCCCCATGCTGCCTGCTGCTAGCCAGCCACCAAAATGTCCTGAACCTCGGACGGCGCCAAGGCCCGGCCCTCTCTGAAAAGCAGCTCGTAAGCCGAACGCTCCCAATCCCCGTCGGCGGGAGCCAGCGGATCGGACGGTTCCACGCGGTGTTCGAGCACCAGGCGGCTGACCAGCAGCTTCCTGGCGTCGCCATCCGCGTGCGCGCCTTCCCAGGCCAGCACAACGGCGCTGGCCGCGTTGTACAGCCCGCTCGAAGCCTGCCGCGCCATGTGCTCGCGGTCGGGGTCCTTGGCGATTTCGGTGAGGAACCGGAAGCTGCGCTCCAGCGCCTTCGCCAGCCGGCTGCGGAAGGCGTCGGGCAGGTCCGCCTCGATCAGCTTCTGGCGCAGCAGGGCGTGGAGAACCTCGTGGGCGCGGGCCTTGGTGACCGCGCGGCGCACCACGTCGATCGCGTTGATGTTGCTGGTGCCCTCCCACAGCACGCCGATATGGGAATCGCGGATCAGCCTGGCGTTGACCCACTCCTCGATGTAGCCGTTGCCGCCGCGCGTTTCCATCGAGGTGCGGGCGGCCGAGATCGCGTCGCGGCAGGCCCGGAACTTAATCAATGGGGTAAGGATGCGGATGACCTGCGACGCTTCGTTGGAGCCGGCGCGGGCGCGGTCCATGTAGCCCGCCGCCAGCATCGACAGCGACAGCGCCTGCTCGGCGGGCACCAGTATCTTCATCACCTGGCGGCGCAGCAGCGGATGCTCGATCAGCCGGGCGCCGAACGCGTCGCGGTTGCGCGCGACCGCCAGCGCCTCGTTCAGGCACCGCCGCATCATCCCCGCCGCGCGCACCCCGTGCGACAGCCGCGACATGTTGACCTGCTCCATCATCTGCTTGAGGCCCTGGCTGGCATCGCCGACCAGGTAGGCCTTGGCGCCCTCCAGCACGATCTCGCAGGTGGCGAGCGACCTGGTGCCGAGCTTCTCCTTCATGCGGACGATGCGATAGGCATTGCGCGAGCCGTCGGGCAGATAGCGTGGCAGGGCGAACAGCGCGATGCCGCCGATGCCGGCGCCGGCGCCCTCCGGTCGTGCCAGGATCAGTGCGACCTCGGCATCGGTGTGCGAGGCGAACCACTTGTCGCCGTACAGCCGCCAGACGCCATCCTCAAGCCGGGCGGTGGTTTCCAGCGTGCCGACATCGGACCCGCCAGCCCGCTCGGTCATGAACTGGGTGCCCTTCCATAGCGTGGACAGGTCGGTCGAGAGCATCTTCGGCAGCAGGTAACTTTTCAGCTCCTCGCTGGCCGACTGCTGCAGCACGTGGATGGTGGCGTCGGTTATGCTGAGCGGGCACATCATGCCGAACTCGGACTGCGAGACCAGGTACTGGAAAACGTATTTGGCGGCCTGCGGCGAGCGTCCCTCCAGCCCGAACAGCCCGGGCACGTGACACATCGCGTGCATCTTGAAGTCCTCGAAGCCGATCTTCTCCATCTCCCGGTAGGCGGGATGGTAGGTGATGGTGTCGGTATCCTGACCGAACCGGTTGCGGTGCTCGAGCACCGGCGGATTGCGATCGACCAGACGCGCCAGCGCGTCGAGCCGGCCGCCGGCGATCTTCCCCAAATCGCTGAAGTATGGCTGAAAATGCTGGTAGGCCGTCGGCTCCATGTTGAGCCGCAGCGAGGTGTGCAGGCTGGAATCGATGTCGAAGAAATTCAGCCCGGCGCAATCGGGGGCGATGTGGTTGACCGCGCGGCTGGGCGCCAGCGCCGGCCGAACCCGCGCTTGCGTCCTGGCTTCCAACTTGCGATCAGCAAGCACCTGCTCGGCTGGCGACATCTGACTTTTCCTTCTTCTTTCCCGAGTTGTTCGAGCAACCTTTGATGCGCCGGCCGTCCACAATCATCGGGCAAGCGGCACTGTCTTTGCGTGGCAGCTACTTCCGGCGTTTATAGGCATATTGATGGGCGAGCCATTTGGTCCCGGTCCCATCAGCCAAGAGAAAATATTGATCCTTCACGTCCCGGTCCGGCTCGTTGTAGGTGATGGTTTGGGTCATCCGGAGCATCTGGCCGGTCGGCTCCGCGCCGGCGCCCGGAACGGAGAATGGCGCGAAGGCAATGTCGATCCGCCCGTTCTCACCGCGGTCGAAACTGTAGGCCGACATGATGCCGACGGGCGCGCTCATGTCCATCGACACGTAGTCCCACCGGCCTTCGACGCGGTTGAAGTGCAGGTAGTCGATCCGTCGAACCTTGCCGTCGGTCGGGTCGGCGGCCGGCCGCAACGTTTCCTGGAACATCGTCCCGATCATGCGGCGCTCGGCGACCAAGTCGGTCGTGATGACCGGCACAGCCCCGGGCCGCTCCCAGACGGTCTCCGTCAGGTCCCACAGCCCGGCGCGCGCCGCCATGGCCTCGTTCTCCGGCCCCAACTCGTTTAACCGCAGTCCTGCGGACTCGGTGCTTTGAGCCAAAGCCGATCGCCAGACCAAGAGGGATCCCGTTACGGTTCCGACCAGGAGCCGCCGCCGCTCTAGCATGGTGACTCCTGGATGCGGAGTACGACCTAAGCCGCAACCTTGCGGATCAGTTCGGCCCACTGGTCGAGCAGCGGCAGAATCGTGTCTGCCTTCTCCGACTCGACGCTGATCACCATGCGCTCGACGCCGAGGTCCCGGTAGCGTTTCAACAGATCAAGATCGTTCTTGGCGCCCCAGATGGTGATCGGGATGCCGACCGGATCACGCCCTGCCTCGGCGCACATCTGGGTGAAGCGCGGCAGGAGCTCGACCAGCTCGGTATAGGCGGCGCGGGTCGCCTGCGGGATCCAGCCGTCGCCGTAGCGGATCGCGCGCCGCGCCGAATAGGGGAAGGCGCCGCCGACGATCACCGGCGGGTGCGGCTTCTGGACCGGCTTTGGCGACGCCATCATCGGCTCGAACTTCACCAGGTCGCCGTGATACTCGGCGCGCGTCTGGGTCCAGATCGCTTTCATCGCCTCGATGTTCTCGCGCGCCAGCTTGTGGCGGGTGGCATAGACGGTACCGTGGTCCTCCATCTCGTCCTGGTTCCAGCCGTTGCCGACGCCGAACAGGAAGCGTCCAGCCGAAACATTGTCGATCGAGGCTACCAGCTTCGCCGTCTGGATCGGGTCGCGCTGCGCCACCAGGCAGATGCCGGTGCCGACCTTCAGCGTTTTTGTCGCCGCCGCTGCCGCGGTCAGCGTCACGAACGGGTCCATCGCATCGTAGTATTTCTTCGGCAGCTCGCCGGCGCCGGGAAACGGCGTCTTTCGCGTCAGCGGGATGTGCGAGTGCTCGGGCGCCCAGACCGATTCGAAACCGCGCGCCTCCAGCGCCTGGCCGAGCTCGCCCGGCGCCATGGAGTAGTCGGTGAAGAACATCGCGGTGCCGAAATGCATCTTTTCACCCTTATGAAAGGCGTGGATCAGGCCATGCCTTGGAACGGTTGGGCAGGACGCGGAAACCGTATCGGAACATTGAGCGCCGCGGCAACCAAGCCCGCGGCGGCCGTGGCGATGAACGCTAGATCGTAGTTGCCGGTCCAGGCGAACGCCAGCCCGCCCGACCAGGCGCCAAGGAAGCTGCCGACCTGATGGCTGATGAAGCAGACGCCGAACAGCGCACCGATGTCGGCGACTCCGAACAGCCGCGCCACCACGCCGCTGGTCAGCGGCACCGTCACCAGCCAGGTCAGCCCCATCACGCCGGCGAAGACCACCGTTGAGAATCCGGTTTTCGGCACCGCGTAGAAGGCCAGGATCGCCGCCGCGCGCAGCACGTAAAGCCAGGTAAGGACTTTTTGTGGCTCGAAGCGCTGGCCGTAGCGGCCATACAGGTAGCTGCCGAGGATGTTGGTGGCGCCGACCACGGTCAGGGCGAAGGCGCCGGCCGAGGCCGGCATGCCGCACAGGGTCAGGTAGCCGGGCAGATGGGTGGACAGGAAAGACAACTGGAAGCCACAGGTGAAGAAGCCCAGCGTGACCAGAATGAAGGCGCGGTTGCCGAGCGCCGTCCGCACCGCCCTGGTCGAGTTACGCCGTTCCGGCACCACCAGCGCCGCGCGGTCGAGCGGAACGCCCAGCGGGAAGCTCAGCAGCACCAGCGCTGCCATCGCCATCAGGCCCCATCGCGGGCCGCCCAGCGCCATCGCGGCGACGGCGATCAGCGGACAGACCATCTGGCCAATCGAGCCGCCGGTCGCGGCCAGGCCGACGGCGGCGGCGCGCTGCTCCGGCGGATAGGCACGCGCGACGCCCGACAGCGAAACGCCGAACGCGGTGCAGGCGGAACCGACGCCGGTCAGGAAGCCGATGCCGAGCATCATCGCCCAGCCGGTCGGAAATACCGCCGGCAGCGCGAAGCCGGCGGCATAGATCGCCGCGCCGAACATCTGGATGCGGGTGGCGCCATGACGGTCGGCCATCGCGCCGACCACCGGCTGGGCGGCACCCCAGACCAGCGAGTTCACCGCGATCGCGAACGCGGTCATGCCGATCGGAAACCCCATCAGCGCCAGCGGCGCCAGGAACAACCCGAGCGAGCCGCGCGTGCCAAGGGATACCGAAAGGGTGAAGGCGCCGGCAACCAGGGCCGCCCGGCGGCGCGCCTCCGCCAACCTGGAGCCGGTCACCGCACCATCGATCATTGAGCCTCTCCGCTGCACCTTGGAACGATCAATACGTGCAACCGGGCTCGACGCCACGTTTCGCCTCCGCATGGCTCCTATGCGGGCAGCATTTTCCCCAGCGGCCGGCCAGCCAGGATGTGCGCATGGTAGTGCGGCACCTCCTGTCCGCTGTGCTCGCCCATGTTGGCGATGATGCGGTAGCCGTCGGCCTCAAGCCCCAGATCGCGCGCGACCTGACCCAGCGCGCGGGTGAAGCCGGCGATTTCCTCCGGACTGGCAGCGGCGGAGAAATCGGCGAACGAGCAGTATCTTCCCCTCGGCACCACCAGCACATGTAGCGGGGCCTGCGGCGCTATGTCGTGGAACGCCAACGCCCATTCGTCCTCGAACACCTTGCGGCACGGTATGTCGCCGCGCAGGATCTTCGCGAAGATGTTGTCATCGTCGTAGGGCGGCAGGCCATTCACCGGCATGATTGTTTCTCCGCGTTCAGGGAATCTTGGAGCTGTTCGGCCGCGACGCACCGGGCAGCAGCCGGGCCGCCTTCTCGGCGATGCCGCTGACGCCTTCGCGGCGCACAAGCTCGTTCCAGACATCGGCTGGTTCGACACCGACCGACACCCACAGGACGATCAGGTGGTACAGCACGTCGGCGCTCTCGCCGATCATCGCCTCACGATTGCCGGCCACCGCCTCGATAATCGCCTCGACCGCCTCCTCGCCGAATTTCTGCGCAACCTTGGCGGTGCCGCGCGACAGCAGCCGGGCCGAATGGCTAATGCCGGGATCGGCGTCGCGCCGGCTGGTTATCACCGACCACAGCCGGTCCATCACCATCGCTTCGGTCGAGCCGGGCACCGGCGGCTGAGCCCGCATCCGCCCCGGCTTCTTCTTCGGTTTTGCCGCCTTGAGCTTGGCGGGCTTGATCGGCTTTGCCATGCCGTCCTCAGGCCGCTGCGACCGGCCGGCGCACCGGCAGGCCGGCCCGGTCGAGCGCCGATTTGACGTCGGCCACCGTGAACGTGCCGAAATGAAACACGCTCGCCGCCAGCAACCCAGTGGCGCCGGCGCGCGCGCCCTCGACGAAATGCTCCAGCGTGCCGACGCCGCCTGAGGCCACCACCGGCAGCCGCACCGCGCCGCAGACCCGCGCCAGCAGTTCAAGGTCGAAGCCGAGCCCGGTGCCGTCGCGGTCCATGCTGGTCAGCAGGATCTCGCCGGCGCCAAGCGCTGCCGCCTGGCGGCACCATTGCACCGCGTCGATCCCGGTGTTGCGGCGGCCGCCATGTGTGAACACCTCCCAGCGATCGGGCCCGGTGCGCTTGGCATCGACCGCCACCACCACGCACTGGCTGCCGAACTTCTCGGCCGCCTCGCGCACGAACTCCGGCCGCGCGATGGCGGCGGAATTGATGCTGCACTTGTCGGCGCCGGCCAGCAGCAGCCGGCGCAAATCATCCACCACCCGGATGCCGCCACCGACGGTCAAGGGTAGGAAAACGCGTGCAGCGGTGCGCGAGACGACATCGAGAATGGTATCGCGGTTCTCATGGCTGGCGGTGATATCCAGAAAAGTCAGCTCGTCGGCGCCGGCGGCGTCGTAGATCGCCGCCTGCTCGACCGGATCGCCGGCATCGCGCAGGGCGACGAAGTTCACGCCCTTGACGACGCGTCCGTCCTTTACGTCCAAACAGGGAGTCACCCGCAACTTCAACATGCGCCTTTAAAGGAGCCTCGGTGCGAGGTTGCAAGCACGGACGCAGGGTACAGGCATCTAGGGTGATGGATGATCCCTATATTCGTCTAGACCAGCGATCAGGAAGCCAGCAGCGCCAAGGCCTCTGTCGGCTTCACCCGGCCGTCGTACAGCGCCCGGCCGACGATCACGCCATCCAAGGCCCACCTGCCGTTCGGAGTGCAGGCAACATCGCGCAGCGCCTGCAGGTCAAGCAGGCTGCCGACGCCGCCGGATGCGATCACCGGCGTGGTCAGCTGGAAGGCGAGGTCCATGGTCTGCTCCAGGTTGAGCCCGGAAAGCATGCCGTCGCGCGAGATGTCGGTGTAGATAATCGCGGCGGCACCGGCATCCTCGAACCGCAGCGCCAGCTCCAGCGCCCGTACCTCCGAGGTTTCGGCCCAGCCTTCAACCGCCACGAAGCCGTCCCGTGCATCGATGCCAACGGCGATCCGGCCCGGGTGGGCGCGGCAGGCGAGGCGCACGAGTTCCGGGTTCTTCAGCGCGGCGCTGCCAAGAATTACCCGGCGCACCCCGGCCTCGAGCCAGGCCTCAATGCCGGCCATGTCGCGGATGCCGCCGCCGAGCTGCACCGGGATATCGACCGCGGCCAATATCAGGGCCACCGCCTCACGGTTGACCGCGCGCCCGGCGAAGGCGCCGTTGAGATCGACCACGTGCAGCCATCGGCAGCCGGCATCGCGCCAGGCCCGCGCCTGCGCGCCCGGATCGTGCGAATAGACCGTCGCCTCGGCCATCTCGCCGCGGCGCAGGCGGACGCATTGGCCGTCCTTGAGATCGATCGCCGGATACAGCGTCAGGCCGGTCATTGGAGGCGGATCATTGAACGCCGGTCATTCGAAATCCGGGCATTCGGGCGGCGCCGCCTCATCCGAAGGCGCGGCGGCTTCGACCTCGGGCCGCAGTATCTTGTGGTAAAAATAGCCGCCCACGGTCTTGCCGCGCACCCGGGCATAGACCGGGTTGACGCCCCACCTCGTGTAGCCGAGCGACGTGTACAGGCTGATCGCGACCACCTGCGTCTCGCGCACGTCCAGGTTGAGCGCATAGTAGCCCAGGGCGCGCGCGCCCTCCTCCACCCGTTTGGTCAACAAGGTGGCCAGGCCATGGCCGCGCGCGTAGGGGGCGATGAAGGAGTGCATCAGCGTTGCGGAGAACGCCTGCGCCTCATTGTTGCGCGGCGGACGCACCAGCTGGGCGGAACCGACGATGGTGCCGTTGAGGCGGACCAGGAACAGCTCGCGCTCTGGCACCAGCAGCACGCCCCGGAAGTAGCGCTCCAGCGCCTGGCGGCCGGGCGGGTTTACCCAGCCGAAGCCGCCGCCATCGAGGATCGCCGCATCCGCCGCCTCGCACAGCGCCGCAAGGTCGTCGTCGCTCAGCTCGGTCGCGCGCTCCACCATTAGCTCCGGCGCGACGGTGCTGCCGGGCGGCCCGCTCATGGTGCCCATTGCAGGAAGTTCATCAGGATGCGGATGCCGATCTCCTGGCTTTTCTCGACATGGAACTGGGTGCCGGCGCGGTTGCCGGACGCCACCATCGCCACCACCGGGCCGCCATAGTCGGTGGTGGCGATGGTTTCTCCGCACGATCCGGCGGCCAGCGCGTAGCTGTGGACGAAGTAGGCGTGGTCGCCGGGCGCCAGGCCTTCAAGCAAGGGATGGACGCCAGGCACGAAGTCGAGCGCGTTCCAGCCCATCTGCGGCAGCCGCAGCCCGGGCGGGTCCATCGCCGCGATCTCGCCGCCGATCCAGCCGAAGCCGGGCGTTATCTCGTGCTCCAGGCCACGCTGCGCCATCAGCTGCATGCCGACGCAGATGCCGAGGAACGGCGTGCCGGCTTCGGTCGCGTCCGTAATCGCGCCCGCCATGCCGCACACCGCGCGCAGGCCCCGGGCACAGTCGGCGAACGCGCCCTGCCCCGGCAGCACGATGCGGTCGGCACGCGCCACGGCGGCGGGATCGGCGGTGACCTCGACTTGCGCCGCGATGCCGAGCCGGTCGGCTGCCAACGCCAATGCGCGCGACGCCGAGGCCAGGTTGCCGCTGCCGTAATCGATCACCGCGACGCGCATCACTGGCGCCCATCCGGGCCGAACTCGCGCGCCAGTTCCGGCCGCGCTGTGAGCAGGCGCGCCAAGGCAGCATCCTCGTTGCGGGCGGCAAGCACATGGGCCAGCACGAAGCCGCGCCGCTCGGCGGCGAACCTCCTGAAGTCGTTCCCAAGGAGGCCAAGTGCGACGGCATAGAGCGAAAGCAGGGTAAGCATCAGGCCTGCGGGCGCCAGGACGGCGATCAGCACGCCGGCCGCCAGCGCGATCAGCCCAGGCACCCAGGCACGGTGCGCGAGCAGCCAGATCGGACCGAACAGCAAGGCACCCCAGCTGAAGCCCTCGCGGATGAGCAGGGAAGAATCATCGGGCCGCAGATGCGCGGTCCAGTATTTCACAGCGATCCCTTGGTGGAGGGAACCGCATCGCCAACCCGGGGATCGAGCTCAACCGCCATCCGCAGCGCCCGCGCGGTGGCCTTGAAGCAGGCCTCGGCGACATGGTGCGCGTTGTGTCCGGCGCGCCGCGTCAGATGCAGGGTCAGCCCGGCATTGGCCGCGAAGGCGCGAAAGAACTCCTCGAACAGCTCGGTATCCATGTCGCCGA
>JANXRT010000014.1 GCA_025356735.1 Acetobacteraceae bacterium
GCGCCGACGATGTCGATGCCATTCTGGTTGCCACCAGCACGCCCGACCAGGCATTCCCGGCCGTCGCGGTGCGCATCCAGGCGGAACTCGGCATGGCGCACGGCTTCGGCTTCGATCTGGCGGCCGCTTGTGCGGGCTTCATCTACGCCCTGTCGGTGGCCGACGGCATGATCCGTATCGGTCAGGTGCGCGGCGTCTTGGTGATCGGCAGCGAGGTCTATTCGCGCATCCTCAACTGGCAGGATCGCACCACCTGCGTGCTGTTCGGCGACGGCGCTGGCGCCGTTCTGCTGCGCGCGGGCGAAGGGCAGGGGCCCGACGCTCCCGGCATCCTGTCCACCCATCTGCACTCGCAGGGCAGCCTGGGCGACATATTGTATGTCGATGGCGCGATCGGCCGGCCGGAGATGTCGGGCAAGCTGGTGATGAACGGCAAGGAGGTTTTCCGCCATGCCGTCACCCGGCTGACCGGCGCGGTGGAGGAGGCCCTGGCCGCCAACGGCCTGGCCCGGCAGCAGATCGACTGGCTGGTGCCGCACCAGGCCAACCTGCGGATCATCGATGCGATCGGCAAGCGCCTTGGCCTGTCGCCCGAGCACGTCGTGGTCACGGTCGACCGTCACGCCAACACCTCGGCCGCATCGGTTCCGCTGGCCTTGGCCGAGGCTTGGGGCGATGGCCGCATCAAGCCTGGCGACCTCGTGCTGATGGAAGCACTGGGCGGCGGGCTGACCTGGGGTTCGGCTCTGGTGCGGATGTAGCCGGCCACTTTCGAACTCTCCGGGATTGTTGCGCTGCGATACCGGATTGTTCGGGCAACACTCTGTTCCTGTTTGATTTTGTTCAGAACATCGTTGACGCCGGCGCCCTTCTTGCCTAGCGTCGAACGATGAACACGGTGACACGCGCCCATCTGGCCGAAATGATCTACATGCAGGTCGGCTTGTCGCGAAACGAATCCGCCGACCTGCTGGAAACCGTGCTTGAGAGGATTTCCTTTGCACTTCAGCAGGGCGAATCCGTGAAAATCAGTGGTTTCGGGACTTTCTCCGTTCGCCAGAAAGGCCGGCGCATCGGTCGCAACCCGAAAACCGGCGAGGAGGTGCCGATCCTTCCCCGCCGTGTCCTCGTGTTCCGGCCCAGCCATGTGCTGAAGGCCCGCGCCAACGGGCAGATGCCGAGCGACATGGATCGGCTTGACGAGGATGATCCCGATGAGGATTTCGCCTTCGGCGGCGATCCCGGCGATGACCACGGGCTGAAGCCGGCGCGTAGCGTGAAGCGGGCCCGTGGATGAGCGATGCCGGGACAAGCGATGACCTGCCGGCGGCACGGCTGAAGGCCAAGAAGTCACCGAGCGCCTTCCGCACGATCAGCGAGGTCGCCGACGAGCTTCATATCCCGCAGCATGTCCTGCGGTTCTGGGAGACCAAGTTCCCGCAGGTCAAGCCGCTCAAGCGCGGCGGCGGCCGGCGCTACTACCGTCCCGACGACATCAACCTGCTGCGCCGCGTGTCCGACCTGCTCTACATCCAGGGTTATACGATCAAGGGGGTGCAGCGGCTGCTTCGCGAGGGCGGCGGTAGGCTCTCCGACAACATACCGCCGCCGGCGCCGGGTGAACGCGACAATGGCGAACTTGACGCTCAGGATCAGGCGACCGACGAGCGGCATTCCGGCGAGCCGGCCGTCGGTGAATTCGATATCGACGAGGCAGCGGACGCCGACAGTGCCGCGGCGTTGGAAAGCGAGGCTGCTCTGGCGATGGAGCCGATGCTGCCGATGCCGGGAATGACGGTGCCAAAGGTGAGCGGCGCGCGGACAACGGCGCGCGACCGGCCGGACGCCCGTGCCGAATTCGAGATCCAGCGTCTCCGCCAGCTTCTGTTCGAGGTGCTGACCGAACTCGAAAGCCTGCGCGCTTCTCTGTCCTGATCCGGCCGGCCCAATCCTCCGCCGTTGCCGCCGCGCGCCGGCGCTGCTACATTCTTGCCCGCGCCCAGCCGAGACGAAGGGCGCCATGTCGGAGCGTAGCGCAGTCTGGTAGCGCATCAGTCTGGGGGACTGAGGGTCGTGGGTTCAAATCCCGCCGCTCCGACCAATCCCACCTCCTCATTAAGGCTTTAGGAGCTGATCTCGTGATTACCGTGAAGATCCAGGCGGCGAGCCGAATTCGAAGGTCGGCGGCCAGCTTGCTGATGCTCGTGCCTTTGCTGCTGGCGCCGGCCCACGCCGCGACGCCAGGCGTCAGCCCGTCGTCCGCGGCCTTCAAGGCCGCCGCCGACAAGATGATGGGCGACATGGACCGCAAGGTGACCGGCGACCCCGACCAGGATTTCGTCGCGGGCATGCTTCCGCACCACCAGGGCGCGGTGGAAATGGCCAGGGTCGAGCTTCGTTACGGCAAGAACCCGGAGATGCGGCGGCTGGCTCAGGCGATCATCGTGGCGCAGGACAAGGAAATCGCGCAGATGCGGGCCTGGCAGAACCGGCATCCGCCGCAATGAAGGCGGCATCGCGCCGGTAAGCCGGCTCTGGAGAGACAAGGTGGACCGGTTCACAGCCGGGCGGCCCGCAGCCGCAGT
>JANXRT010000066.1 GCA_025356735.1 Acetobacteraceae bacterium
ACGCGCCGCCGATGCGCTGAACCCGATTGCGGGAGGGCTTCGGCTCAAGCCCTTCCGCATCCTGTGTTGCGGCTTGGCCGCAAGCAGATGACGCCATCCTAGAAAAGGAAAGCCCGCGCAATGTCTGGGGCGACGATCGATCCGCGGCTGATGGTGCCGCGTGCGGCACCCAAGAAAAAGATGACGCTGTCGTGGTCGGATCCGAAGTTCCGTGCCCTGGTCTGGCAGGTCTTGATCGTCGGGCTGGTCGCCGCGATCGTCTGGTACCTGTCGGCTAACACCAGCCGCAACCTGGCGGCTCGCAGGATCGCCACCGGGTTCGCCTTCCTGTCGCGCAACGCCGGCATCCCGATCGGCGAGTCTCCCATTCCCTATGATCCGGCCGTCAGCACCTATGGCAGCGCGCTGGTCATCGGCATCCTCAACACGCTCAAGGTCGCGGTGGTGGCGATCGTTCTTTCCACGCTGCTCGGCACGGCGATTGGCATCGCCCGGCTGTCGGGTAACTGGCTGATCGCGCGCATCGCCATCGCCTATGTCGAATTCCTGCGCGGCCTTCCGCTGCTCCTGCAGCTGCTGTTCTGGTACACGCTGCTGCAAACGCTGCCGGGTCCCAAGCAGTCGTTCACGCTCGGCGGTGCCATCTTCCTGTCCAACCGCGGCTTTCGCCTGCCGCTGCTCAACTGGGAAAGCGCGCATAGCTGGGCGTTGCTGGGTTTCGTGGTCGCTGCCGTCGCGACCTATCTGTACTCCCGGCGGGCCGCGCGACTGCAGGCGGCAACCGGCGTGCGGCCGAAGGTGTTGCCGGTCGCGATCGCGCTGCTGGTCGGTATTCCGGCGGTGATCTGGGTGGTGTTGGGTGCGCCGAACAGCTGGGATTTCCCGACCCTGCGCGGCTTCAACTTCCAGGGCGGCGGCACGCTCAGTCCTGAATACGCGGCGCTGCTGATCGGCCTCAGCACCTACACCGCGGCCTATGTCGCCGAAATCGTGAGATCGGGCATCCAGTCGGTGCCGGCCGGGCAGTGGGAAGCCGCCGCGGCACTCGGCCTGTCGCGGGGGCAGACGCTGCGCCGGATCGTGCTGCCACAGGCGCTGCGGGTGATCATCCCGCCAATGACCAGCCAGTATCTCAACGTCACCAAGAACAGCTCGCTGGCGGTGGCGATCGGCTACCAGGACGTGGTCTCGATCGCCAACACGACGCTCAACCAGACCGGACAGGCGATCGAGGGCATCGCCTACATCATGGTGGTGTATCTCGCCATCAGCCTGTCGATCAGCCTGTTCATGAACTGGTACAACGCGCGCATCGCGCTGGTGGAGCGCTGAACGATGAGCACGACAACCCTGCGCGGCGCCACCGTTCCGCTGAAGCCTCAGCCGGCGACGGCAATGGGCAGCCCGTGGATCTGGGCGCGGGCCAACCTGTTCAATTCCTGGCTCTCCACCGCCATCACGCTGGTGCTTGGCTACCTCGTCGTCCGGTTCGCGGTCGGCGTCATCGAGTGGGGCTTTCTCAACGCCGTTTGGTCGGTGCCAACGCGTGCCGACGGCACCGCAGACACCTCCGCCTGCCTCAACGCGAAGGGCATCGGCGCGTGCTGGGCGGTGATCCACGACAAGTATCGGTTCATCCTGTTCGGCCGCTACCCGTATGAGGAGCAATGGCGGCCGGCGATCTGCATCGCCTTGTTCATCGCCTTGTTCATCGTCTCAGGGATGCGGCGGTTCTGGCGTCGCGAACTGGCATGGATATGGCTTGGCACGCTGACGGCGATCGGCGTGCTGATGTGGGGCGGCGTGCTCGGCATGCAATTTGTGCCGCAGGATAGCTGGGGCGGCCTGCCGATCACCTTGATACTGTCGACCTTCGGACTGGCCTTCGCCTTCCCCCTCGCCGTCCTGGTGGCGTTGGGCCGGCGCTCGACGCAGCTGCCCGCGGTCAAGATGATCTGCGTGGTCTATGTCGAGCTGATCCGCGGTGTGCCGCTGGTCAGCCTGCTGTTCATGGCGAGCGTGATGTTTCCGCTGTTTTTGCCGGAAGGCATCAACATCGACAAGCTGCTGCGCGCCCAGATCGCCATCATCCTGTTCGCCGCCGCCTATCTGGCGGAGGTCATCCGCGCCGGCTTACAGGCGTTGCCGAAGGGGCAAGGCGAGGCGGCAGACGCGCTTGGGCTTTCCTACTGGCAGAAGACCGCCCGGATCATCCTGCCGCAGGCGCTTCGCCTGGTTATCCCGCCCTTGGTCAACACGTTCATCGGCTTCTTCAAGGATACCTCGCTGGTGCTGATCATCGGCATCTTCGACCTGCTCACGGCCGGCAAGGTCGCGATCAGCGAGCCAGCATGGCAAAGCTTCGCCACCGAAATCTACATCGTCCTCGCGCTGGTCTACTTCACCTTCTGCTTCGCCATGTCGAAATACAGCCGCGGCCTCGAGCGGGACCTGGATCGCGCGCGTAGCCGCTAGCGCTTTGACACGATCGGACGGTTCAGCATGCGTCAGAACCCTAGCTTGATCTTGTGGGCCGATTCAGCCAACGGGCTGAAGTGCCCATTGGCATCGGGCCACTGAAGGATCGGGCACGCCATGCGCCCCAGCTTTGACTTCACTCAGCCTGTCAAGGAAGTAAGCCAATGAGCCTGACCCAGACCACGTCGAGAAACGTTCGTGTCGCGCCGCCTGGGGACGTGCCGGCGATCGTGCTGGACAAGGTCAACAAATGGTACGGCCTGATGCATGTTCTGCGCGATGTCTCGTTGACCGTGGCGCAACGGGAAAAAGTTGTGGTTTGCGGCCCGTCGGGCTCCGGCAAGTCGACCATGATCCGATGCATCAACCGGCTGGAAACACACCAGCAGGGCAGCATCGTCGTCGATGGCACCGAACTCACGGACGATACCCGCGCGTTGGATACGGTGCGGCGCGAAGTCGGGATGGTGTTCCAGTCGTTCAACCTGTTCCCGCATCTGACGATCCTGGAGAACTGCACCCTGGCGCCGATCTGGGTGCGCAAGATGCCGAAGGCCGACGCCGAGGAGCTGGCGATGTCCTATCTCAGCCGGGTGAAGATACCGGAGCAGGCCAAGAAGTATCCTGGCCAGCTATCGGGCGGGCAGCAGCAGCGCGTGGCGATCGCACGCGCGCTGTGCATGAAGCCGAAGATCATGCTGTTCGACGAGCCGACCTCGGCGCTGGATCCCGAGATGATCAAGGAGGTGCTGGACACCATGATCGGCCTTGCCGAGGACGGCATGACGATGGTCTGCGTGACACATGAAATGGGCTTCGCGCGTCAGGTTGCCGACCGGGTGGTGTTCATGGACCGCGGCGAGATCGTCGAGAGCGGGCCGCCGAACGAGCTGTTCGAAAATCCGAAAACCGATCGGTTGCAACTGTTCCTGAGTCAGATTCTACGCGGCCACTGATCGCGACAACCGAGCATTCCACGCTGCGTCAATTGCTACCGAAGGCCGGGGCTGGCAGACCTTTCCGCTGATTGCCGCCAGCTGACCAGAATGCCTGCAAGGGCAGCGGCCTGGTTCGCACGGCATCGATCGGCCATGTCAGAGCTCTAGGTTGAGCCTGACCCGACCGATAACGACGACAGACTGCAATCCCTGCGGTAAGCCAGACATTGCAAGCGAAACTGTCTGCCGCCTTGTTGGTGACAAATCTCCACCTTCGCCGGTTTTAGCTATGCGTTAGCATTCTTCGCGTGCTACTTACAAATATGTCGCTACGGTTCTGCAATAGACGGGCCGATTGTGTCGAAGTCTGCCAAGGGACGCGACAGATGCGTAATGCAACTATTTTAAAATCACGCACTCATTCTTTTTTATTGCGATATTGCGTGGTTATGATTGCGATCACGATCGGCGCAGTCGCCGCCGGTATGCCGGTTTCGGGGTACGCGGCGGTGCCACTGAAGTGTGACGGGACTCTGGCTGGCCAGGGATTGACCATCGGCGGCAATGGCCAACCGGACCTTCTGATCGAAAAGACATGCCGGGTAGAGGGCGGCAAGCCTTACTATTTCCGCCACGTTAACGTCATCAAAGGCGGGAAACTCATCTTCATCGAGCCTCGGGTCGAGCCACCGACCGTCGCCGGGCAGGATTTCTGGGCGACGTCGATTCTGATCGAGAACGGCGGCGCCTTGCTGGCCGGGGTCGATGACGAGAAGCCCTATGGCACCAACAACAAGACCTTGACGATCCATCTGTATGGGGCCGATCCGCGCGGCGACGATCCGACCAAGACGGAGGGACCCGGAGTGTCCTGCGTTCCGATCCAGGACAAGGCCAACTTTGCCGATTGCGGCATTCCGAAAGCCGTCTGGGACAGCAACGGTTCGGCGGAAGTGGCACTGCCGGGCGGCATGAAAGACTATTTCTACCAATACAGCAATTTTCATGGCGATGCCGGTAAATCGCCCGTCACCGGGCAGGCCGGTCATTTCGGCTACAAGGTCCTGGCGGTGTCCTATGGCGGCACGTTGCGGCTGCATGGCCTGAAGGGCACCACTGGAACCTCAGCGGCCGACATTGCCACCGTGCTGAAGAACCCCGACGACATGCAGGGGGACGAGGCGGTCATCACCAGTTCCGGAACCGATTGGGCCAGGCTGGCCGGCGTCAACGGCGCCACCATGACGCTCGACCGTGGCGTGTCAGGCGATTGGCAGGCCAACGACGAAGTCGTCGTGACCTCGACCGACTACTTTCCCGAGCATTCCGAACTGCGCACCATCGCCAAGGTGGATGGCCGTGACAGCATCACGCTGACACACGGGCTCGCCTACGCGCACAACTCCAAGGCTTACGATGTCGCAGCGAAGATCGGCAGCAGCGCCACGGCCTTCCGCACCGCGGTCGAGCAGATGGACGGACCCAACCCGCCGATGCTGGACAAGGCCGAGACCCGTGCGGCCGTGGCATTGCTGACACGCAGCATCCGGATCGTGTCGGCGGGCGACACCGCCGACGAGACGTTCGAAGCGGCGACCAAGCGACATCCGCACTACATGTATGGTGGTCATACGGCGGCCCGGCAGGGATTCGAGAAGTTTCAGGTGCAAGGGGTGGAGTTCAGGCAGCTCGGCGAGGGCGGCCTGCTCGGCCGCTACCCAGTGCATTTCCACATGGCGCGACGGGTGCCGGCGGATACCTACGTGATCGACTCCGCCGTGAACGAGTCGATGACCCGGTGGTTCGTCATCCACTCGACGCTTGGCCTCACCTTGGCCCGCAACGTCGGTTGGAAGTCGATCGGCCATGGCTATTTCCTGGAGGACGCGACCGAGACCGACAACAAGCTGTATGCCAATATCGGCATCTATGCCCGCGGCTCGGTCGCCGGTGCCGATAATCCGCGCAACATTCCCGGATTGCTGGATGCGCGCAATTCGCCAATGAAGGACACTCTGAAATACCATTCCGATGCGAACTATCCGTCGGTGTTCTGGATCACCAACGGCTGGAATTCGCTGGTCGGGAACATGGCGGCCGGCGCCGGCACCTGCGGCGCCTGCTACTGGTACGTGCCGGCCGGCAACCACGACATGATGGATGTCCCGCCCGGCAACGGACATGGGATGACGCCGATGAAATGGTCCGGATATTCGCAGATCCAGGCCTCGCCCAAGGGACCGGGCGACGCGGACCGGGCCGGCATTTCGCCAGTGAAGCTGTTCTACAAGAACTACTGCTCGTCCGCCATGCATTCCCTGTCAGTGACCGACGAGACGCCGTGCACCCAGATCGAGCAGGGCACGATCGCCTCCATCAAAAATCGGAGGGCGCCGGATGCGCCCCCGCAGGACAATGTTCCGCCGGAGTCCGAAGCCAGCAAGATGTACTATCCGCGCTACAGCGGTCTTCGCAAGCCGGCTTACTGCGATCCGGCGGCGGCAGCCGGAGCTGCGGATAGCTGCGCGGTCGTGACCTGCGACTTCGCCAATCCCAAATCATGCGCGCCGTCGGTGTTCTCGCACTACACGTCGTCGTTCAGCTGGGCCGGGACGAATTTCTCGGCGGTCTGGCTGCGCAGCGGCTACATCCTGCTGGACCACAGCTTCCTGAGCGACATGCAGGGTCCCGGCGTGACGATCGTGACCGGGGGCGACTACACGCGCTCGAACCTGCCGGTCGGCTACTGGGGCGTGACCAGCCACTCGATCTTCGTCGGCGAGACCCAGCCCGGCAACCCGTTCGCCCAGGCCAAAGGATCGGCTGCGGACTGTGACAACAGGGGCAATGTCTGCCTGGTCAAGGCGTCGGGCATAGCCTTCCCACTGTCCAATTTCGGCACCGGCCAGCGGCTCTACAACGTCTATGACGGTCCCGCCTACGAGGATGCCAACGCATTCCTGGACATCCATCCCTCACCCTGCAACTCGCGGCAAGACTGCATGTATTACGGCACGCTCGGGGTGCGCAAAGCCGGCACCGGGGTGCCGGGGGTTTCGGTCGGGCAGGGTTATCTGCCCAACGCCGCGATCGCCTGGAAGCAGTCCAACGGGTTCTACTATCCGCCGGCCTTCCACTCGCGGAACCTGTTCTTCAGCGATGTCGACATCCGCCACTACGTGATCGAGCCGCTCACGTTCCCGGGCACCTACCGCACCGACATGAAGCTTACCGAGACGCAATATGTCGGCTCCCCGGGCAACCAGACCTTCTTCGGCAACTGGAGCGACGTCGACCGGCAGACCGAACTCAGCGACGATGACGGGTCGCTTACCGGGTTCAGCGCGACGGTTTCGGTCAACGAGGATCCATTCTTCGCCGCCCCGGTGCAGACCGCCGAATGCCGCTCGAACGTCGGGGTGGATGCCGCCAACGCCTGCGCTGGCCAGACGGCGCCAAACCCCCCGACCGCGCGAACAAGCCCCTATGACCACATCACCACCGTGCTCTACCCGGCAACGATCGATGCGTCGTGGGACGCCACCTGCTCCAACGAATTCTGCGCCGGCGTGCCGATCTACCGGCAATACCTGACCGGGGCGCGCGGCACCGATGCCGCCACCAGCACGCGCGAATGGGCGACTTGGATGGGCAACAAGTGCGACGACCAGTTGGCCGCGCTACAGGGCAAGGTCCGGCCGGTGCTGAAGGGCGACCCGTTCAGCACGCCTACCGGCTCGGCGATGAAACCGCTGACGCCAGGCCAGACTCCGGCCGACGCGGCGATGATCACCGCATTCGAGAAGCTCGACCGGCAATGTCCCGCGCTGTTCGTGCGCATGGCCGGAATGAACCTGTACCAGCGCAGCGTCCTGACCGTGAACAACGGCCAGTACTACATCGACACGACCCGCAGCGAGCACTACCAGCGCAAATCGCCGGACCTGTCGCCGACCGGGCCGCGTTTCGTCAACGTGTTCGGGCAGGGCAAGACCTATTACATGTTCTTCCTGTTCGCCAAGACGCAGACCAAGCAGACCTATCAGATCTATGGCGGGCCGGACTTCACCGCCGGCAACGTCACCGGGGTCAAGGTCAACGCGTCGGTGATGCCGCTGCCCCCCGGCGCCGTCACACCATGGAAAGCTCCCTGGACGGTGACCAACGACGCCAGGAAGGGCGTGGTCAACGTGGAGGTCGATTTCAGCAAGGTGGACCCGAAGGACGCCAACCTCGATCCCACGCACCTCGATCCGGCGATTTCCTACATGGACGAAACCTGCCAGCCGCATACCTACTGCACGAAAGTCGCCTCCGGCGCCAAGACGACATGCGGCTGCGACGAGACCAAGCTCGGCGTGCTGGGCCTGCTCAGCCCGGGCTACAAGAACGTCTGCAAGAACATCTGCGAGCACTGGGCGGTGAAGGACCTCGATTGCCCGAAAGGCGGCTGCCTGGGTTTTCAGTTCACCCTCTCGCCCGGCTTCGAGGCGAAGGATCAGCTGGAACGGCCGGCGCCGACCCCCTACCCGGCCGCGACCTGGGATGCCATTTCGTTGCTGCGGACGCTGACAGCGCCGGATAAAGGTCAGAACGCCGAGGGATGCTTTTATAGCGACAAGCAAACTCCGAACGATCGGAAAGGTAGCGCGTGCAAGGTTGCCGATTGATCTAGGAAGACAAGCATGGGGCTCTCCCCCCTGCTTGCCTTATCCGGTCCGCGGCCACGGACGGCAAGCGACAAGCAGCCCGCTTGCGGCGAGCCCCGGGTCATCCTGCAACGTCTCAGGCTCCGGATAGGGCATTGGCCAGGCCTTGCCGTTCCAATCGAAAATCGTATAGCCCCGCGCGCCGCAGATGTTTCCGGCCGCCTTAAAGCAGCCGGCCACCCCATCGATCGCCAGCGAACAGGTTACACGGATAACCGCCTGGCCATTTGCCAGCGACGCCGGTTCGGTCGCGGCGCAGCCTGCCAGCAGAACGAGGATTGCCGCCGAGCCCGCAAGCCGCATGGTGTTTGCCTTGACTGCCACTACGATCGACTGAAAAACTATTATAGATAGTTCTTGTTGTTAACTGATATAGTTGCGAGTGACAATCAGCCAAGGGCGGGAAATGGGGAGCGAGCCGGGGCTGGACGATCGGACGGAAATCCAGTCCATACTGGCAACGCGCGGGCTGCTGTCCGAGGCGGCGCTGGAGCGCGTCCGGCGGCTGGAGGCGGAGAGCGGCGAGCGGATCGACTTGATCGCCGCCAAGCTGGGCCTGATCTCCGACCAGGATCTCGCCCAGGCCTACGCCTTTATGGTCGGCTCGGCGTTGCTGACGCCGGACGACTTCCCCGCCGAGGCGGTCGCGCCGGAACGGCTGCGCGCCGCCTTCCTCAAGCGGGCGCGGCTGATACCGATCGCCGAGACTGCCGATGTTGTCGTGGTCGGAATGGCCGACCCGTTGGACCTCGCCTCCGTGCGGGCCGTCGAGTTCGCGACCGGAAAATCGGTCGTGCGCCGAGCGGCCGCCCCAACCGACATCGACGCCGCGCATGACAGGCTCTATGGCGAGGGCCGGTCGGCGATCGACGCGATCTACGATGCCGCCGGCGAGCGCGACGATTCCGGCCGCGAGTCCGATCTCGAACGGCTGAAGGACCTGGCCAGCGAGGCGCCGGTCATCCGCCTGGTCAACACGGTGATCACCCGCGCGGTCGAGATGGTCGCGTCCGACATCCACCTGGAATCCACCGAAGCCGGGCTTCGCATCCGCTACCGCATCGACGGCATGCTGCGCGAGATGGAAGCGCCGCCGGCGCGGTTGCGCAGCGCCATCATCTCGCGCGTCAAGATCATGGCCAAGCTCAACATCGCCGAGCGCCGGCTGCCGCAAGATGGGCGCATCCGCCTGGCGGTGCGCGGCAAGGAGATCGATTTTCGCGTCTCGACCACGCCGGCGATCCATGGCGAGAGCGTTGTGCTGCGGATCCTCGACCGTGGTTCATTGGCGCTCGACTTCGCGGCACTCGGCTTCGACGAGGATCAGCTGCCGGCCTTCCTCGGCAGCCTGATGCGCCCGCACGGCATCGTGCTGGTCAGCGGGCCAACCGGCAGCGGCAAGACGACGACCCTGTACGCCGCGCTGACCCGGCTCAACTCGCCGGATCGCAAGATACTCACCGCCGAGAACCCGGTCGAGTATGTCCTGGCGGGCATCAACCAGGTTCAGATGAATGCCGATATCGGGCTGACCTTCGCCAACGCCCTGCAGAGCTTCCTGCGCCAGGACCCCGACATCATGATGATCGGCGAGATCCGCAACCTGGAGACCGCGCAGATCGCGGTGCAGGCGGCGCTGACCGGCCACCTCGTGCTGTCCACCGTGCACACCAACGATGCCGGCAGCGCGATGGCCCGGTTGCTCGACATGGGGATCGAGAACTACCTGCTGAACTCGACCGTCAATGCCGTGCTCGGCCAGCGCCTGGTGCGCCGGCTGTGCGTGCAGTGCCGCGAGCCTTACGAGCCGCCGGCCGAACTCGCGCGCGACCTCGACCTCGCGGCCGCCGGCCAGGACGGCGCGCTGACCCTGTACCGGCCGATCGGCTGCCCGGCCTGCGGCGGGCTGGGCTATAGCGGCCGTACCATGATCCTCGAACTGATGGTCATGAACGACGCGATCCGCGCCCTGGTGCTCGGCCGGGCGGAGGCGCGCGAGATCCAGACCGAGGCGGTCCGCAGCGGGATGCAGACGATGTACGCGCACGGCATGCGCAAGGCGCTCGCCGGCATCACGACGATCGAGGAAGTCTTCCGCGTCACCCGCGAGACATGACCGCGATGCCCCGGTTCACCTATCGCGCGCTGTCCGCCACCGGCGATTTCGTCGATGGCGAGATCGATGGGCCGGACCTCAGGCACGTCATCGCGCGCCTGAACGAGCAGGCGCTGCTGCCGATACGCGCGATGGAAAAGCGGCGTCACCCGGCGTTCGGGCTCGATTTCCGGCTTGGCCGTCCGGACAGCTTTCCCCGGGGCGACCTTGCCCTGCTGGTGCAGCAGCTGACGCGGCTGCTGAAGGCCAGCCTGCCGCTCGACCGGTCGCTCGATATCCTGACCACGCTGATGGAGGACAAGCGGACGAGACGCATCGTGCACCGGCTGCTCGACCGGGTGCGCGACGGCTCCAGCCTGACCGACGCGATGACGGCGGAAGGCCGGGCGTTCCCCAATATCTGCATCAGCATGGTGCGCGCCGGCGAGGAAGGCGGCGCGCTGCGCGAGGTGCTGGCGCGCGTCGGCGACTTCCTGGTCCGCTCCGAGGCGATCCGCCAGAAGATGGTGTCGGCGCTGATCTACCCGGCGGTCCTGATGGTCGTCGCGACCGGATCGATCGCCCTCATCCTGACTTTGGTGCTGCCCCAGTTCGAGTCCATGTTCCAGGATGCCGGCGCCAGGCTGCCGGCTTCCACCCGGCTGGTGATGGCCGCGAGCCGGGCGTTGCGCAGCGACTGGTGGGTCATGCTGCTCGGAATCGCGATCCTCTCGATCGCGTTGCAAAGGCTGATGCAGCGCCCGGCGATGCTTGCCATGCGCGACCGGGTGCTGCTGCGCGTGCCGATGGTGGGCAGCCTGATGACCCGGTTCGAGGTCGGCCGGTTCAGCCGCAGCCTCGGCGTGCTGCTGATGAACGGCGTGCCGGCGACGCGGGCCCTGATGCTGGCCGGTGCCACGGTCGGCAACCGGGTGTTCGCCGAGGCGATTGAGAGCCTGGCCGGGCGGTTCAAGGCGGGCGAGGGCCTGGCGGCGTCGCTCGAGCAGGCCGGATGCTTTCCGAACCTGGCGATCCAGCTGGTGCGGATCGGCGACGAGACCGGCCGGCTGCAGGACATGCTGCAGGAGATCGCCGATATCTACGACCAGGAGGTGGAGCGCGCGCTCGAGCGTCTGCTGGCCCTGCTGGTGCCCGCCATCACGATCGTCATGGGCCTGGCGGTCGCCCTGATCGTGGCCGCGGTGATGACGGCGATGATCAGCGTCAACGATCTCGCCGGCTAGGCGGCGAGCATGGGCATCCGACATCGCCCGCCCTGGCCGACGGAAAGCGGATTTTCGATGCTTGAGATGCTGGTGGTGCTGGTGATTCTGGCGATGACGATGACGATGGCGCCCTCGATCCTGGCGGGCCTGCAGGGTAGCCGCCTTCGGGCCGCGTCCGACGAGCTGGTCTGGCGGCTGCGGGAAACGCGCGACGAGGCGGCGCGCCGGAGCGCGGCCACGGAGCTGGTGTTCAATCTCTCGAAGCTGACCGTTGCCGCGATCTCCACAGCGGGCTTCCGCCCGCTGCCCCCGATCGTCGATGCGATGGAGGTCAGGCCCGAGGCGTTGCTGCAGCGTGACGGGATGGTGCGCATCCTTTTTCGTGCCGACGGCACGGCGACCGGGGCGCGGATCGTCCTGCGCCATGGCGCAGCCTCGACCTCGGTCGCGATCGACTGGCTCACCGGCGCGGTTCGCCGCGATGGATGAGGCTGTTCACCCCGGCCAGTCGGCCGGCTTCCTTTTAATCGAGGTCGCGATGGCGCTGGTCATCGTGGCGCTGGCCTTCGGTTATGGATTCCGCAGCCTGTCGGGCGGCCTGGAACGGCTCGGCCGGGATCAACGGACATCGGCGGCCCTGTCGCTGGCCCAATCGACGTTGGACCGGGTCGGATACGACATCGTGTTCGTCCAGGGCAACGCGGATGGGAACACCGGCGAGGGATTCCGCTGGTCGGCGCGAACGACGCCCTACATCTCCGGGCCACGGCCACCTGCCGGTCTGCTCGGCGGTTACGTGGTGAGCGTCGTCGTCGCCTGGAAGGAACGCGACAATGTCCGCGAGGTGCGGCTCTCGACCGTGCGCCTGGCTCCGGCCGGGCTGGTTTCCGGCAGGCCGGCCTGATGAAGCCCCGCGCCGCCATGCCGGCCGGCTTCACCCAGCCAAGCTTTGCCCAACCCGGCTTTACCCAGGCCGGTTTCACCCTGGTCGAGGTGCTGATCGGAATAACCCTGCTGGCCATGCTGGCAACCTTGATCGCCACCGGCCTGCGCCTGGGCGGGCGGGCCTGGAACGACGCGGAACGCCTGACGGCATCCGGCGACGAGGTGGTGATGCTGCAAAACCTGCTGCGGCGAACGATCGTCAAAGCGAGGCCGGAATTCGCCTCGGCCGATCCGCGCGACACCACCATAGCGTTCGGCGGGGAAGCCGACACGCTGAGCCTGATGGTGCCGCGGCCCGGCACGCAATTCGATGGGCCGTGGGTTCGTGAGCGCTTCCAGGTCGCCCGCAACGGCGCGTCCCTCGCCTTGTTCGTCAGCCTTCCCCAAAATGCGGCGTCCTTTGCGATCAACCAGGCGGAAAGCCGGGTAATGCTGCTGGATCATGTCCTGACTGTCCGGTTTGCCTATTTCGGACCGGACGCTGCCGGACAATCCGCCGCCTGGCAGGATAGCTGGACCGACCGGAGCCGGCTGCCCGATCTGGTGCGGATCACGATCGTTCGGGACGATCCTAAGTTGCGCGCCTGGCCGGAACTTGTCGTCGGAACCCGGGTGACCGCCAATGCCGGGTGCATCCATGACGCGTATGCCGGCGGCTGTCGGCGGGTGCCATAGCGATGGCGGCATTCACGGAGGCGAAGGTCGCCATCGTTGCGCTGGTCCGGCGCGGCATGGCCTGGTGGCTGGCGGAACTTCTGCCGCTGGTCCCAAAACGTTTCGCCAGGCGTGCCGACAAGTCCGCCGCGATCCTGGAGGTTTCGGCCACCCAGGTCACGCTGGTGCTGGCCGGCACGGGCGCCGCGCAGGCGGTCGGCTTGCCGCTCGGCGCGAACCCGCAGCAGGATCGCGCAACCGTTCAGGCGGCACTTCGCGGAAAATCAAGCAAGGCCGTCGTCATCAGGCTGGACCCATCCCTGGTGCTGGAAGCCAGCGTGACCCTGCCGCTCAAGGCTGAATACTCGTTGCGGCAGATACTGGCGCATCAGCTCGACCGGCTTGTGCCGCTGCCGGCGGACGCGGTCGAGTTCGAATATCTGATCATCGGCCGATCGACAGCGAGCAAGACCCTGGAGGTCAAGCTGATCGTCGCTACCCGCGCAAGCATCGATCGCGCAGTGGCTCTGGTTCGATCCGTGGGGCTGGACCCCGGCCTCGTCATCGCGCCGGCCGGCATTGCCGGCAGCGACGCCACCGTCACTCTCAGGCGACTGAATGAAAGGAACGCCTCGCCCACGCAGCGCTGGCTGCGGCGAGGGCTGGAGGCAACGGCGGTCGTGCTGTTCCTCGCGGCCTACGGAACCTATGCCTATCGATTGACCGCATACCGGGATCGGCTCGCGCATGACGTCAGCGTGGCGGCGAAAGCATCGGCGGCCACCCGCGATCTTGTCAACCGGGATGCGCAAACGCAGGGCGAGCTGACGCTGCTGGAGCAGCGGCAGCGGGAAATGGATCCGCTGTTCCTGCTGGCCGAGCTGACCGGGCTGGTGCCGGACTCGATGTGGGTCAGCCAGCTATCCGTGCGCGGGCGCAATGTCGAGTTGATCGGCTACTCGCCGCGGGTGCGCGACCTCATCGCGCGGATCCAGGACCATGACATATTCTACGATCCGAAGCTTCGCTCGCCGATAACCATGTCGGCCGATGGCCGCGGCGAACGGTTCGACATTTCGTTCGATGTCTGGATCGGGGCGGCTCCGTGAGCGACGCGCTCCTGCCCACGCTGCGGCGCGCGCTCGCGGTTGCGATGCTGCTGATCCTGCCGCTGCTGCTATGGCTGGCCGTGGCCCAGCCGCTGGTCGCGCTGGTGGTGGATCGCCAGGGCCAGATCGATACACTCTCGGACCGGCTGGCGCGCCTTCAGGCGGCGATCCGCCGCATTCCCATCCTGGAAGGAAACGAGGCCGTCAACCGGCTTCGGCTGGAGGCGGCGGGTGGGATTTGGCAGGACACCAACGAGGCGGCGATG
>JANXRT010000058.1 GCA_025356735.1 Acetobacteraceae bacterium
CGACGAGGCGTGGATCGGCGAGCACCACTCGGCGGGGTGGGAGCTGATCGCACTGCCCGAGCTGGTGATCGCGCAGGCGGCGGAGCGGACGCGCCATATCAAGCTGGGGACAGGGGTGACGAGCCTGCCGTACCACCATCCGCTGCTGGTGGCGCAAAGGTTCGTGCAGCTCGATCACATGACGCGCGGCCGGGTGATGCTGGGCTGCGGGCCGGGGGCGCTGCCGTCCGACGCCTACATGATGGGGATCGAGCCGGTGACGCAGCGGCCGCGGATGGAACAGGCGATCGACGCCATCATCCGGCTGCTGGCGTGCGAGGAGCCGGTGACGATCAAGACCGACTGGTTCGAGATGCGCGAGGCCCGGCTGCATTTGGCGCCCTATTCGGACCCGTGCTTCGAGATCGCGGTCGCCAGCACCATCACCCCGTTCGGCATGATGGCGGCGGGGAAACACGGATTGGGCGTGCTGTCGATCGGCGCCGGGCTGCCGGGCGGGCCGGAGGCGCTGGGCAAGCAGTGGCGGATCGCCGAGGACACCGCGGAAAAACACGGCAAGACGATGGACCGCAAGAAGTGGCGCATCGTCATCAACGGCCACGTCGCCGAGGATGACGAGCAGGCGCTTCGGGAAGTTTCCGCGGGCGAACGGCTGGAGACGCAGACCTATTTCGAGGACACGCTGGGCCGCCCGCCCGGACGCGCCGACAGCCCTCTGCGCGATGGCGTTGCAAACGGGACCACTTTGGTGGGCTCGCCCGACACGGTGGCGGCGGGGATCGACCGGCTGATCGCCAACAGCGACGGCGGCTTCGGCGGGCTGCTGTTCCGCGCGCATGAGTGGGCCAACCGCGAGCAGACGCTTCGGAGCTACGAGCTGTTCGCGCGCCATGTGATGCCGCGGTTCCAGCACTCGCTGGAAACGGTCGTCGGATCGCGGGAGTGGGTGAAGGCGAACCGCAAAACGGTGCTGGGCGGCAACGTCGAGGCGGTGCGGCGGGCGTTCACCGATACGGGGCGGGAGGTGCCGGAGGAGTTTCGGTCTCGGACTGTGGGGCAGGTTTAGAAGGAAGAACGGGGCTCTGCCCCAAACCCCGCCGGGGTAGCGCCCCGGAGCGCATCCGATAAAGAGGTAAGGCCCTACTCCGCCGCCAGGGCTACTTCGAAAACTTCGGCGCGGAGCCAGATCGCGGTGTCGTGGAATACCGCGCCGCCAATCGGGGGGGCGGGGTCGTCGCTGGTCAGGGCGTTGATGCCGATGCCGCCTTCGAAGGCCGTGTTGGGCCAGACGCTCTCGACGATGATCACGCCGGGCTGCATGCCGGCGGCGATGCGCGCGTGGACGACGACCTCGCCGCGGGCGTTCCCCAGGCGGATCTTGCCGCCGGTTTGAAGCCCGAGCTTGCTTGCGTCGTCGGGATGGATGAGCGCGGTCGGGCGGTCCTCGCGGCGGCGGGATTCTTCCGATTGCGTGAAGGTGGTGTTGAGAAACTGGCGGGCGGGGGCGGTGACAAGTCGAAAAGGGGTTTCTTCCGACGCATCGTCGATCGTCGCCATGTGGTCGGGCAGGCGCGGCATGACGGCGTGATTGGGGCCGATGCGGGGCCAGTCGGGCGAGAAATGAAATTTCTTGTCGGGGTGGCCGAACCCCTTGAGGAAGTGGGAGTCCTCGAAGCTTGGCTGCACGTCGTGCCAGTGTTCGGCCTGGATCGCGTCGGCGCCGGGCCAGCCGGATAGTTTCAGCGTCGCGTCGACCAGCTCCATCGCGGTCATGGCGAAGCCGCGATGGGTGGCGCCGAGGCGGAGCGCCAGGGCCTGATGGACCTCGTGGTTGGAACGGCATTCGCCGGGCGGCTCGACCAGTTTCGCACCGATCTGGATGTGGCCGTGGCCGCCGGCCTGGTAGAAGTCGTCATGCTCCAGGAACATCGTGGCGGGCAGGACGATGTCGGCGAGAAGCGCCGTGTCGGTCATGAACTGCTCGTGCACGCAGGTGAACAGGTCTTCCCGCATCAGCCCGGCGCGCACGCGGTTGCTGTCGGGGGCGACGGCGGCGGGATTGGTGTTCTGGATCAGCATGGCGTGGACCGGGCCGCCGCCCTCCAGCGCGTCCGGCACGTTGGTCAGCACGCTGCCGATGCGGCTCATGTCGAGCGCGCGGGTGGTTGTGTCGCGGACATCCCAGCCCTCGACCAGGGTCTTGTTCCAGTTGTAGATGCCGCGGTTGTTCCAGAACGCGCCGCCGCCCTCGTGGCGCCATTTGCCACTGACGGTCGGCAGGCAGCTGACGGCGTGCATCTGGGCGGCGCCGTTGCGCATTCGGGTGAAGCCGTAGCCGGCGCGGATGTAGGCGCGGTCGGTTCGGTTGTAGAGGGCGGCGAAGGTTTCTATCCGTGCCGCCGGGATGCCGGTGATGGCCTCGGCCCATTCTGGCGTGCGGGTGGCGAGGTGGGCTTCGAGGCCGGCGGGGTTGTCGGAATACTTCGCCATGTAGTCGCGGTCGGCGAAACCGTCGCGGAAGGAAGTGTGCATGACGGCGCAGGCAAGGGCGCCGTCGGTGCCGGGGCGGGGGGCGAGGTGCATGTCGGCGACCGCCGCGGTGCCGGTGCGGTATGGATCGATCACCACCAGCTGCGCGCCGCGTTCCTTGCGGGCGCGGGAGATGTGGACCATCGCGTTGACCTGGGTCGCCACCGGGTTGCCGCCCCAGACGACGATCAGGTCGGACACCGCCATCTCGCGCGGGTCGGGTCCGGTGAACCGGCCGACGCCCGCCATCCAGCCGGCCTCGCAGAGCGAGGTGCAGATGGTGTTGCCTTGGCGCGAATAGCGCATCTCGTGGCGCAGCCGGTGGATGCCGTCGCGCTGCACGATGCCCATGGTGCCGGCGTAGTAGTAGGGCCAGACCGACTCCGAGCCGTGCGCCTCGGTTGCGGCGCGGAACGCCTCTGCGGTACGGTCGAGCGCCTCGTCCCAGCCGATGCGTTTGAATTCCCCGGAGCCTTTCGAGCCGGTGCGGAGAAGGGGATGGGTGAGGCGGTCCGGGTGGTGCAGCCGGTCGGCATAGCGCGCGACCTTGGCGCAGACGACGCCCGCGGTGTAGCTGTTGGCGGCAGCACCTCGTACCCGGCCGATGCGGTCCCGGCCGAGGATCTCGACCTCCAGCGCGCAGGCCGAGGGACAGTCGTGCGGGCAGACGGAATGACCGATATTCATGTCAGGCTGGCCGCGACGTGGGGCATGAAGTGCGCGACCGCCGGCGTCTCAAGGTCCCGTTCCTTGGCGGCCTCGTCGTAGCGGCGCAACTGCACGGCTTGGCGCCAATGCGCCAGCCGCTCGAATTGCTTGGCTTCCTGGCACGACATCCGGCCGCCCTGCAGCGATAGGCTGAGCACGCTGTCGGCCGAGAGCTTTCCGAAGTAGCCGGGCTCGGTGGCGCAAAGGTAGCGCTTGGCGGCGACGTGGAGGCGGATCGGCTCGGTGACTTCGGCCGGGAACCAGCGCGCCAGATAGCGGTTGCCGGCATCCTCGTGCCGGTCGTCGATGCCGGCCGCGGCCGGATAGTCGCCGAGCTGGTGGATGAGGTGGCCGATGTCGTGCATCAGGGCGGCGGCGATCAGCGCCGAAAGCAGCCCGTCGGCCTCGGCGAACATCGCCGCCTGCAGCGCGTGCTGGCGCTGGGTGATGCCGGCCAGCCCGTAGCTGGCATCGGCGCGGTTCTGCAGCAGATCAAAAATCTCGGCTATGCGCGGGTCCTGTTGGTCCATGGTGCAGCATCCGATATTTCGTGGCGGGAAGTCCAGCATCGCGGGGCTTCTGGTGGTGACGCCGAAGCTCGCCTAACATCGTGGCCGGGTTGCGGCAGTGGGGACGAAGAACGTGATAAAACTCGGTTACAAGGCTTCGGCGGAGCAGTTCAGCCCGACGAAGCTGCTTGATTTCTCGGTGCTGGCGGAGGAGGTCGGGTTCGACTCGATCTGGGTCAGCGATCACTTCCAGCCGTGGAAGCATACCGACGGCCATGCGCCGTTCTCGATGGCGTGGCTCGGGGCGCTCGGCGCCCGCACGTCGCGCGCGGTGATCGGCACCTCGGTGCTGACGCCGACGTTCCGTTACCATCCGACCGTCGTCGCGCAGGCGTTCGGCACGCTGGGCGCGATGTTCCCCGGGCGCGTGATCCTCGGCATCGGCACCGGTGAGGGGCTGAACGAGGTGCCGGCGACGGGGATGGTGTGGCCCGAGTTCAAGGAGCGGTTCGCGCGGATGCGGGAGGCCGTGACCCTGATGCGAAAACTTTGGTCGGAGGAGCGGGTGTCGTTCGAGGGCACCTACTACAAGACGGAAAACGCGACGATCTACGACAAGCCGGACGAGATGGTGCCGATCTACGTCGCCGGCGCCGGCGCGCTGGTGGCGAAATATGCCGGGCGGGCCGGAGACGGGTTCATCTGCACGAGCGGCAAGGCGGCCGAGCTCTATACCGAGACGCTGCTGCCGAACGTGGCGGCTGGGCTGGAGGCGGCGGGGCGCAGCGACGTGGGGTATGACCGCATGATCGAGGTCAAGGTTTCTTTCGACACGGACAAGCAGCGCGCGCTGGAGGATACCCGGCATTGGGCGGCGCTGGCGCTGACGCCGGAGGAGAAGATGTCGGTCGAGGACCCGGCCGAGATGGAACGGCTGGCCGACGCGCTGCCGCTGGAGCGTGCGGCGAAGCGCTGGATCGTTTCGAATGATCCGGAGGAGCATGTCGAACGGATAAGATACTACATCGATCTTGGATTTCGCGACCTGGTGTTCCACGCGCCGGGGCCGGACCAGGAGCGATTCCTGCGGCTGTATGCCGAGCAGGTGCTGCCGAGGCTGCGGGCGCGCTTCGGCTGAACGCGATGTCGGCTTCGCTGGAACTGTACGCCGTCGGCGGCCTGCCGATGGTGCAGCCGGGTGACGACCTTGCCCGGTTGCTGAGCGATGCGTTTGCCGTCGAGGGGCTGGTGCCGCGCGATGGCGACGTTGTCGTCGTGGCGCAGAAGATCGTCTCCAAGGCCGAGGGCCGGGTGGTCGATGTTGCCACCGTCACGCCGTCGGCGGAGGCGGTGCAGATCGGCGCCGAGATCAGCAAGGACCCCCGGCTTGTCGAGATCGTGCTGGGGGAAAGCCGGCGGGTGGTGCGGACGCGGCCCAATCTGCTGATCGTCGAGCATCGGCTTGGCATGGTGATGGCCAATGCCGGGGTGGATCAATCCAACGTGGCGCCGGAGGATGGCGTGCACCGGGCGCTCCTGCTCCCCGTCGATCCCGATGCCAGCGCCGAGCGGCTGCGGGCGGCGTTGTCCGAAACGTTCGGGGTGCGGCTGGCGGTGATCGTTTCCGACAGCTTTGGGCGTGCCTGGCGGCGGGGGACGGTCGGGGTGGCGATCGGCTCGGCCGGCTTGCCCTCGTTGATCGACCTGCGCGGCAAGCCGGATTTGTTCGGGCGCACGCTGGAGGTCTCGATCATCGGGTTCGCCGACGAGATCGCCGCTGCGGCCTCGCTGTTGCAGGGCCAGGCGGGCGAGGGGCGGCCGGTGGTGCTGGTGCGCGGGCTGCGATGGAGCGCGCCCGAGGCGCCGGCGGCCGCGCTGATCCGGCCGGCCGAGGAGGATCTGTTCCGGTGAGCCTGGTGGTTGCGCTGTCCGGCGGCGTCGGCGGCGCCAAGCTGGCGCTTGGGCTTTCGCGCGTGCTGCCGGCGGAGGAGTTGCTGGTGGTGTGCAACACCGGCGACGATTTCGAGCATCTTGGCCTATCGGTTTCGCCTGATATCGACACCGTGATGTACACGCTGGCCGGGCTGGCCAATGCCGAACTCGGCTGGGGACGGGCGGACGAGAGCTGGGCGTTCATGGAAACCCTGGCGGCGATCGGCGGCGAAACCTGGTTCCGGCTCGGCGACCGTGACCTCGCGGTGCATGTCGAGCGGACCCGAAGGTTGCTGGCCGGCGAGGACCTGTCCGCGGTCACGGCGGAGTTCTGCACCCGGCTTGGGGTTTTACCGCGTGTGGTGCCGATGACCGACCATCGTGTGCGGACGCGGGTTCGCACCGAGGATGGCTGGATCGCTTTCCAGGATTATTTCGTCCGCCAGCAGTGCCGGCCGGTGGTGCGCCAGATCGCTTTTTCCGGGGCCGATGAGGCGCGGCCGCAGCCGGAGTTCCTGGCGGCGTTGCGCGATGAGAAATTGCGCGCGGTGGTGATCTGCCCGTCCAACCCGTTCATCAGCGTCGAGCCGATTCTGGCATTGCCGGGCGTGCGGACAGCTTTGGAGGCTTGCGCCGCGCCGGTGATCGCGGTGTCGCCAATCATCGCCGGGCGCGCAATCAAGGGGCCGACGGCGAAGATGATGGCGGAACTCGGGCTGGATGTCAGTGCCGCCGGCGTCGCGGCGCGGTATGGCGATCTGCTGGATGGCTACGTGGTGGACCACGCCGACGCGGCCAGCGTTCCCGGTGCTGTGGCGGCAACGACCTTGATGAAGACGATCGAGGATCGGGAGAATCTGGCGCGCGTGGTGCTCGGGCTTGCCTACCGGCTGCGCGGGTGCCAGCTGCGCGAATGAAGGATATTTGGGCGGTCGTGCCGGTGAAGGAGATCGACGGCGCCAAGCATCGGCTATCGGCCATGCTGACGCCGCCGCAGCGCCAGGCGCTGGCGGGCGCGATGCTGCGCGACGTGCTGCGGGCGCTGCTGGCGGTGCGCGAGCTTGCCGGCATCCTAGTCGTGACGCTCGATCCGCACGCCACCGAGCTGTGCCGGACGCTCGGGTTGCGGGTGGTGACCGACGGCGCGCGCGATGGCCACACCGGCGCGGTCGAGGCCGGCGGGCGGGTGCTGCTGGCTGAGGGCCGGGGCGGGATGCTGACGGTGCCGGGCGACATTCCGCGTATCCAGGCCGAGGAGGTCAGCCGGCTGATCGCCGCGCACCTTCCGGGGCCTTCGTTCACGATCGTCCCGGCGCATGACGAGCTGGGCTCCAACGCCGTGCTGCTCAGCCCACCGAACGTCGTAAAACTGCGGTTTGGCGAGGACAGCTATTTCCCGCATCTGGATGCCGCGCGCAAAGCCGGCATCGAACCGACCGTGGTGCGGCTGGCGGGGATCGGCATGGATATCGACCTTCCGGCGGATCTCGACAGGTTCCTGGCGCTGGAGCCGCGCATCGAGACTGAGACATTGGCGTGTTTAGAAAGCATGGGGCTCTGCCCCAAACCCTGCAAAGGGGCCGTCGCCCCTTTGAACCCCCCTACTTAAGTCAGGCGCTGCTGCAGCCGGTCGGCTAGCCGCAGCGCCAGCGCGACGATGGTGAAGGTTGGGAACGCCCAGCCGCCGGTGGGGAACACCGAGCTGCCGGCTACGTAGAGGTTGTTGATGCCGTGAACGCGGCAGTCGGCGTCGACCACGCCGGCCGCGGGATCGTCGGACATCCTTGTCGTGCCCATGTGGTGCGCGGCGCCGCCCATGCCCTCATACGGGTTGCCGCCGGGCCGCAGCCATGGATCTAGCTGGACGCGGCCGAGGCCAAGCCGGGCGAGCTCGGCGGCGAAACGCATCGCCGCTACCTCATAGGTATGGCGATCGAGCTCGGTCAGGCGCCAATCCAGCCTGACCTCGCGCTGGCCGAGCGCGTCGATCCGGTCGCCGAGGGTGACGCGGCTATCGGGATTCGGCGCCTGCTCGAAAAAGCCCAGCAGCTCGATGCGGTGGCCGACGACCGCCGGCCGGCCGCGCATCAGGCGGAACAGGCTGGGTGCGACGTCGCCGAGGTCGGCGGCGATGCGCAGGATCTGGCTGGGCAGGTGGCTGGGTGCGCCTGCGGACAGATCATGGCGCAGGGTGCGCAACGCGGTGATGCCGTCGGCGACGTTCTCCTCATAGTCGTCCGGGCGGACGCGGCCGTTCAGCGTTTGTTGTTGCCGCTGCAACGTTTCGGACAGGACGATTTCCGGATAGATCGGCAGCGTGCGGTCGGACAGGTGCCGGTCGTAGGCTTCGGTCAGCCGGTCCGGATGCTCCGAGACGACGCCGCCGAGCTGGCCGCTCGGGTGATCCATGAAGAACCGCCCGACGTTTCCGCAATCGTTGCCGAGACCCGGCTTGCAGACCGAGTTCGACAGCAGCAGCAGGCGCGCGTTCTCGATGCCGCCGCAGGCGAGCACGAAATATCGCGCCCGCACGCTGCCTTTGCGGCCGTCCAGGCCGCGCAGCGAAGCCTGCCGCACCGATGTTGCGGCTTCGTTGGTGTCGAACTCGACCAGGTTGGCGTTCAGCAGGACCGTGACGTTGGCGGCCCGTTCGAGTTGCGCGCGGAAAACCTCGCCCAGGCGCGGCTGTCGGCTGGACATGCTGTAGAGGCTGGTGAACAGGGCCGGGTCGAAGCCGATCGGCCGGTGCGGCATGCGGGACAGGAGGCCGGGATCGCCGAACCTGTGATCGGGCAGGTCGAGGATCGGGCGGGCGCGGTCGTAGTACGGCTCCAGCGTCGCACGGGTGATCGGCCATCCGCTATGGGGTACCCACGGGCGAACGGCCATGTCGGAAGCGTCGAGCGGGATGCAGCCGCCGCCCCAGTGGCCGGTAGTGCCGCCGAAGTAGCGCAGGCGGGAGGCCGCCAAATCCATAATCGGAGGCTGGCCGACGGACTGGCCCTCGTACAGCGCCTGGATCTCGCCATCCGGCTCCAGCCCGCCGCTTTCGACGACGTAGACGGACAGGCCGGTGCCGGCGAGGGTGTGGGCGATGGTGATGCCGGCGGCGCCGGCGCCGATTACGCATAGGTCGGCGTGGAACTCGGCCGGGGTGGCGGCCGCGCGGAAGTCGAGGATCATGCGGCGGCGGCTAGGAAAGCGCGGCCAGGGCGAGCAGCCGGGCCTCGGTGCGCGAGAATATCCAGCCGTCTAGCACCGCCGTGTCGCCGGCGGCGAAATCGCGGGCGCGGCAGCGCGCGACGCGGGCCCGGATGGCGCCGGCAGGCTCGGAACCCGGCGCGGGGCGGAGAAGCGGCGCGGGATCGCGGTTTTGCGCGAGGTACAAGCGCCCGAGGCTTTGCGCCGCCGGTAGGTCGTCGAACAGCGCCTGGATGGCATTCCGGATGGGCCGGGGTGATTGCCTGGCGGCGCGACCGGGAACAAGCACCGCGGCAGCGCCGGCGGCGAGGATTTGCCGCCGGCCGGGAGCTGCCGGAGCATCGGGACGTGGAAAAAACCGCATCGACCTGATCCTACGCGAAACAAATATTCGATTATCAATTTTCCAAGCCTGAGGAAATGTCAGAATTCCGAAATGGAGTCACCATGTCGTGAGCGGAGCGGCGTGGTTGCTGGGTTTCATGGCAGAGGCCGTTTGCCGAAGCTGAGCGAGATGAAGGCGCCAATCCACGATCCGATGGCGGCGAACAGAACATAGACCCAGTTCTCGGTGTAGCTGATCACGGCGTAGGAGGAGAGCAGGTACCAGACGCTGCTCCAGGTTGCTGCCGGAACCCGCCGCCGGGATACGACGGCCGAGGTGAATTGGACATAGACCGCATCGGTGGCCGCGGTGGCGAGCACGACGGCGGCGGCAGTGAGGGGGTGGATGTCGAGTGTCATTGCTGCTTCCGCGCTCGGGTGCCTGGCCTGATGAAGGTCATGGGCGACATCCGGCCGCGCCAAATCCTATGCTGCGGACATCCTACGGCACGGAGGCCGCGTTGGCGTTGCGCAAATCGTATGTGGCATTCACGAGCCGAGCGGTGCCGCTGGGCGGCATCAACGGGCAGTTGCCGAGCTTCGGCGCGGCGATCCGGGTGTGGCTGAGCATCGGCTGCCTGTCGTTTGGCGGGCCGGCGGGGCAGATCGCGCTGCTGCATCGCGAGGTAGTGGATCGCCGGCGCTGGATCAGCGACCGACGGTTTCTGCATGCGCTGAATTTCTGCACGCTGCTGCCGGGGCCGGAGGCGCAGCAGCTGGCGACGTATCTCGGCTGGCTGATGCATGGCGTGAAGGGCGGGTTCGCGGCGGGGCTGCTGTTCGTCGTGCCGGGCGCTGCGGTAATGCTGGCGCTGTCGATTGTTTTCCTGAAGTTCGGCGCCGTGCCGTTGGTCGCGGCGGTGTTCTTTGGGCTGAAATCGGCGGTGCTGGTAATTGTGGTCGAGGCGCTGCTGCGGATCGGGCGGCGGGCGTTGAAGACGCGGGCCGCGTGGGGGTTGGCGGGCGCGGCGTTCGCGGCGTTGTTCCTGTTCGCCGTGCCGTTTCCTGTTGTGGTGCTGGGTGCCGGAGTGGTCGGCTATCTGGCGCCGAGCTATTTTACTGCGGGCGGGCATGGCAAGGCCGAGGATGGGCCGCCGGCCGCGCTGGATGCGGTGCTGGATGCCGATCCGGGGCGTGCCGTGCGGTTCGCCAAGGAGGCCCGCCGGGCCGGTGCGGTCACGGCAACGCTGTGGCTGCTGCCGTTGGTTCTGATTATGTGGCGCGGCGGCGTTTATGCCGATATCGCCTGGTTCTTTTC